>SYOC01000246.1 GCA_005804965.1 Pseudomonadota bacterium | reverse complement strand
TATTGAATTCATGCTGGCTGGAGACGAGCCGCAACGCATGGCGAACGCCCATGTCAGCGGTACGCCGTTTAACGTGTACGAGGCGAAGGATGGGTACGTCTCGATCTGCGCCGTATCGGCACCTGATTGGCAGAAGCTCGTGGCGGCGCTGGGAAGGCCGGAATTAGAAGACCCGCGTTTTCGCAATTTGCTGAATCGTCGTGAACATCGACAGGCCATCGACACGGTGGTGCAGGACTGGGTCGCGCAGCAAACCGTGAACGAAGCGGTGAATCACTTACAAAACAGTGGTGTTCCTGCTGGCCCGATTCTTACGCCACGAGAATTGATGACCGATGAACATCTCGCCGCGCGCAATATGGTGCTCGATCTGGAGCATCCTCTGCATGGCCCCATCCCAGGTGCAAAAGCCATCGGCATGCCGGTGAAGTTGCAGAACCATCCGGTGCAATTCGACCAATCTGCACCTGCGCTTGGGCAGCATAACGAAGATGTTTACAGCCGCTTGCTGGGGCTGAACCGAGCGAAGCTGGCCGAGTTGAAGGAGCTTGGCATTGTCTGATCCCTACAGCTTGCCACGCTGAAGGAGAGCCGCTTACTGCTGCTTTCCTTCGAACTTCTACGAGATGCCTTCCAATAACGCCAACCGCACCAAGGCTAGAGCATTGAAGCTCATACGAGTGCGGTCTGGCCGGCCCCGACCTGCCATGTTGTGGAGGCGAGTCTTGAAGCCTTGTCCGTCGGTGATGGCCATGTGCGTCTGCCCACGCGCCAAATTTTCGGACGTGTCGGTGCGATCGGGAAGCGAGTAGATGGCCAATCCCAAATCACTCCCGGCTTGAGCGCGGACGGCGAGGGCAAGTGCCTGTGCTACGGCTGCTGGATCTTGCAGTAACGCCTCAACTCGATCCGCATGACCTGTGCCAGATAAGAGACGGCGGAGTGCCGTCTGGCTGTTGCACACAATCCCTTCGACGAAGCGTGTGTTGTCCGCCTCTTGCAACCGGTCGGTGATCATGCCGCCAGTCAGATCTTCACAGACGGCAATGGTCTTGTGCTTTTCCCGCAGTAACTTGCCGACTGCCATTTCCATCGTTTCTTCATCAGCCGCAAAAATATGCTTACCGATCAACTGGCGCATTTCGGCTTCCACTGGGGCGATGAGTTCCAGTGCCGCTTCTTTGGTCGGGGCTTTGGCGGCAATGCGAATGTCCACTTGGCCAGGGTGGGCGAGCACGCCCACGGTGGGGTTCTGCGAGTTGGCGATGAAATGCCCCATCAAATCATCCACCCGGCTTTCGCCTAATTCGGCCACTTTGAGAATGCGGTAGCTGATAATTTCGGCCAACGAAAACTTGCGCCGCAGATAGGGGGCGACCTCGTTGTCGAACAACCATTTCAGCTCGAACGGTACGCCTGGCAAGACGAAAATACTGCCGCGTGGATCTTCGACGATAAACGATGGTGCCGTACCGTTCGGGTTGTTCACCGGAATGGCACCGTCAGGCATGTAGGCTTGGCGTTCGTTATTGGGGGTCATGACAAAACCACGGCTGCGAAAACGCTGGTCGATTTGTTCGAGAAAAGGCTGGTGTAAGACCAGCTCGCGCCCGGTTACTGCCGCGACGGCTTCTCGGGTGAGGTCATCTTGCGTAGGGCCAAGCCCACCGCTGGTAATGACGATATCCGCGCGTTCTAAGGCGCGAGTCAGGACTTCTCTCATGCGTTCCGGGTTATCGCCAACCACGGATTTGTGGAAGAGATTGACCCCGAGCGCGGTCAGCCGTTGCGCCATCCACGTCGAATTCGTATCGACAATCTGCCCGAGCAAGAGTTCCGAGCCGATCGCCACAATTTCCGCATTTGCCATGCCTGCTCTCCTTCCGTTCTGCCTGTCTGCATGTATGATGGATGCGTTTATGAAGGTCAACCGGGAAGGAAGCGCAGATGCAGCCGACGGGATTTTCCATCAACAAAGAGAGCTGGATGTTGCTGCGTGACGAGCCCCTCTATTCCGCACGGTTTATTGATCGTGAAGAGACAGATGAACTCGTGCTCGTCGTGCGTGTGGAAATGCTGGAGTGGTTTGTGGGGATGCAGCCGGCGGCAGTGTTCGATTTTACCTCTTGGCGTAGCGCAAGTGGCACGTGGGTCGTGACCCTGTCCTATCAACTGCGTGCGAACTTTGGCGTGACTCAGGGTGGCGCATTCTATTTGAATCCCTGCAATGGCGCAGAAGCCGAGGTGCTACGCAAACTGTTGTTACGTGAGGCTTTGCCCCTGGTGTTCTTGAGTGAAGATTGTGAAACGCACTATACCGTTACGGTGCCATTCGATTCTCAAGTGATGGAGTCCTGGCGTAAGCAAATTGAGGAGATCGATTGCGGGAGTGATGGGCAGCAGCTCGCTGATGACTGGGATGCTGCCTTTGCGGCTGCGGTTCGTGAGTTGCAACTGACTGACACAACATTGTCCTAATATAGCGGAGGAGCGTTTGTATGTTGTTTGCTGATCGACATCTTTGTCTACCACGGTTTTTGACCTCTCGCGTGCTACGCACGTGGGGGCTCTGTTTGGGGCTGTTCTTCGTGTTGTCCGGCGCACCGGCGCTGGCCGTGCACGACACTGGCCTATTCGAGCTTGATGGCAACACCGCAGCTGCGACTGATGATGATTTCGACACGATCTTCAGTGGCCCTGGCGGGTCGCTGGACCATGCCTTTGTTGGGGATACCTCTACGCCTGATCCTACGGACCATGGTGGTGCCAACGATGATCGCGACCCGATCAACACGTGGGAATGCGAGTCGTCAAGCCCGTCGGGCATCCGCAATCTTACGCACACCTATACGGCACTGTACCGGATGAGTGGTGATTTGCACCTCTTTTTCGGTGCCGATCGCGGCGCTGCCACCGGGGCGCAGTGGTGGGGATTGTGGCTGTTGCAACAGCCTGTGGCCTGCGATTCCGCAGGCGATGGTAAATTTTCTGGGCAACAGGTAGACGGCGACCTCTTCATTGTCGGCAGTTTCGACGTAAGCGGTGCAACGCTTGTGACCACCGTCTATCGCTGGACCGATCCCGATCTTGACCCCAGCACGGACGATGGATTTTTAGGTGACGGAACGACGGAAGGAACGGCGTTAGTGTCAGGAACCGATTGCACCCTGGCCGATCCACATGCGACCAGCCCGAACATATGTGCGGTGATTAATACGGGGGATATCACCCCAGCCTGGGAGGCTTCTGCACTCGTGACGAAGCGGTTTTTCGAGGCCGGGATCAACCTGAGCGCGATCTTCGGGATGTCTGCGTTTCCTCAACCGGTCTGCTACCGGAACTTTCTGATGGAAACCCGCGGCGGGGCTGCACTGTCAGCAACGCAATTCGACTACGCCATTGGCGATCTCGAAACCTGCGGAAGCATTACCGTGGACGCAGTGGCGAATCCCGCTAGCGATCCCCAGGCATTCGACTTTACCGTGGCTGGTGGTCCGAACTCGACCAACGACGCTTTCCAATTGGCTGGTGCGACACCGCCACACACCACATTTGATCTGAGCCCAGGAAATTATACTGTCACCGAGACGCTGCCAGCGACCTGGGACTTGGCAAGTGCAACCTGCACCGGTGGCCCCTTCGGGGCTGGCGCTCCGTATACCAACGGCGCTGCCATGACCTTAGGCTTTGCTGATCACGTCTCCTGCGTTTTTACTAATGAACGACGTGGTGCGCGTATCATCGTTGACAAAGTGACTGCGCCGGGCGGTGATCCGCAACTGTTCAGTTATTCCCTGACGGGCGGGCCGGATAGCACCAACGAACAATTCCAAGTGGCCGATGGTACCGCCCCTCACGTGAATGTGGGATTAGTGCCTGGCACCTACAATCTGAGCGAATCCGCGCTGGCCGGTTGGGATGCCGGGACAATCACTTGTGTTGGTGGTCCTTTTGGTACGGGTGGTGGAAGCTACACCAATGGCGGGCCGATTACGGTGACCTGGGGCGATGTGGTGACCTGCACGTTCCCAAGTTCCAAGCGTGGAAGTATCACTGTGGATAAAGTCACCGGCCCAGCACTGGACCCGCAGTCGTTCGATTTCTCTGTGGCTGGTGGCCCTGACAGCATCGTGGATAACTTCGCCTTGAGCGATACTGCCGTGCCGCACACCTCGGCAAATTTACGCCCTGGCAGCTACACTGTTACGGAAACGGTGCCGACAGGGTGGGACTTTACGACGGCGACCTGTGTTGGCGGGTCCTTCGGTGCTGGGCAGACGATCACCAATGGCGGAACCGTGAACTTAACGGCAGGTGCGCAAGTGACCTGTACGTTCACGAATTTACGTCGTGCTCGGGTCATTGTCGATAAAGTGACGAACCCTGCGGCTGACCCGCGTGTGTTCAAATTTATTCTGTCTGGCAAAGCCGTAGGAAGCAAAAAATCTTTCCGCGCCCAGTTCGAGTTGTCGGATCAATCGGCACCGTTCTCGATTGAGATCAAACCCGGCACCTATCGGATTCTCGAACGTGGTGCGCGCGGTTGGAAGCGTACGAATACGACCTGTGTCGGCGGTCCCTTCGGAGCAGGCATGGCCTATGACAAGGCGAAATTTACCCTGGCTCCGACGGAAGTGGTGACCTGTACCTACACCAACACGAAGGAGTAAGCCGAGTGGGGCAGGGCGCAGAGATATGCCCTGCCTGTGGCGAGGAGGAGTGCGATGAGTCTGTGGACAACCGAGACAACCGACGGCGTGGTGGTGGCGACGTACCTCAACCCGCCGATGAATTACTTTTGTGCCGACGGTGTACGCGAACTGTGGAAGCTGATCGAGTCGTGGCGCTCGCCGACTGTGCGTGCGGTCGTGCTCACTGGTGGCATGGACGGCAAATTCATCACCCATTACAGCGTGGAAGAACTGGTCGCGTTAGCCAAAGATCGTGAGGCGATGCGCAAGGCCGGTACCTCGTTGACCGCCAATTATCATGAGATGCTGAAACACCTGCGTGACCTGCCCAAGCCAGTGATTGTCGCCATGAACGGCGACACCATGGGCGGCGGATTCGAGTTGAGTCTCTCTTGCGATATCCGTGTTGGTCAGCGCGGGGATTACCGCTTTGGTTTGCCGGAAGTCAAGCTTGGGATTCTGCCGGGCGGGAGCGGGACGCAGCGCTTGGCGCGATTGATCGGTGCCGGGCGAGCCGTTGAGTTCGTGTTACGTTCGCGAGTTGTCAAACCGGAAGATGCCTTGGCGCTTGGTCTTGTGCACGAACTGGCCGACAACGCTTTGATGCGTGCACAAGAAATTGCGCACGAAATGGCGAACTTACCGCCGGTGGCTATGGCACGCGCCAAGCATGCTGTTTACCTGGGCAGCGATACGCACTTAGCTGCCGGACTCGACATTGAAAGTTCCGCGTTCTTGGAGACCATGTTGTCCGACGATGGCATATTAGCAATGCAAACCTACGTCGACCTTCCCTACGAACAACGCCGGGACTGGCTCGAACATCCCACCAACCCTGGCTACAAAGGGCGCTGACCGTTAATTGTTGAGTGGGACCTTGGCGTACACGTCAGCCAGCGAGAGATTGCAGTCGATTGACGGTAGGCGCACCTGGTCTTCGAGGCGTGCCGTCTCTGCTAACAGCCATGTCCCATCCTTTTGGCGGGTGTAATGTACGACGTGGCAACGATTCTGAGCGACGAGCAGGTATTCTTGCAGGGAAGGCAGCGTACGATAATGCTCGAATTTGCCTCCTCGGTCGTAGTTCTGAGTGGAGGGAGAGAGCACTTCCACGATGAGTGTGGGATTGAGCAGCGTATCGACTTCGGCGTCCTCAAATTGCGGCTCGTCACAAACGACAGTGACGTCCGGGTAAGTATACAAGCCGGTCGGGCTGACCTTCACTCGCATGTCGTTTGTGTAGGCTTCGCACGACCGATGGCGAAGTTGAGAGTGAAGTTCACCGCCGATGTTAAAAGAGATGAGGTTGTGCTCGCGGCTGGCACCGGACATCGCGAACACCTCGCCATCAAGGTATTCGCTCTTGTATAAAGCCTTGCGCTCTAGGGCTAAGTATTCTTCAGGCGTGATGCGTGTCTGCGGCTGAAGCGACATACAAGCCTCCGTCAGTTTTTCTTTCGCGTCCTTATTCCAGCGCCTCCGCTACAATTAGCTCGGTAATTTTCTCTTCGTTATACCCTAAAATTTGCTCCAGTACGTATTGGTTGTCGCGTCCCCAGGTAGGGGCCGAGCGCTCCACTACGGCCGGTGTGCGCGACATGCGAAAGCGCGAACCCTCGACGGTGACAGGGCCAAGGGTGTTGTGCTCAAGCTGGACGAAATGCTTGCGATGCTGCAACTGCGGGTCGTGCTCCATTTCGTAGAGTGACCGTACCGCACCGGCAGACACCCCGCGAGACTGAAGCAGGTCCTCGGCCACGAAACGGTCCTGGGTGCGTGTCCACCCGGAAATGATCTCGTCGAGCGGGTCTTGATGCGCGAGCCGTGCATCTCTTGTGGTGAAACGTGGATCGTCAAGCAACTCGGGCTTGTTCATGATTAGACAGAGCGATCGCCATTGCTCTTCGGTTGGGGCCGCAAGCGCTAGCCAACGATCTTCGCCCAGCGCGGGGTAAATGCCGTGCGGTGCGATATCAAGGTCGCGGTTGCCTCTACCACTTTGCACCCGACCGTTGACGGTATAGTCGAGGAGGGCAGGGCCAAGGAAATGCAGTGAGGCTTCGGCTTGCGACTGGTCGATATATTGACCTTGGCCAGTACGGCGGCGGTGTTCCAGTGCGGCGAGAATGGAAATGGCGGTGAAGCGCGGCGAGACATAGTCGGTATACGCGCTGAATGGTCCAGCCGGTGGACGATCTGCCCAACTGACAAGATTGAAGAACCCGGAAATCGCTGCCGCCAAGTTGCCAAATCCAGCGAAGCGCGCCCACGGTCCGGTTTGCCCCATAAGGCACGAGCTAATCATGATGATGTCGGGCTTGATCTTGCGTAGCGACTCGTAATCGAGTCCCCAACCTTTCATTGCTCGTGGCGAGAACGATTCCGTCACCACGTCAGCCCAGCGCACGAGATCGCGAATGACCTCACGTCCAGCTTCCTTGGTCATATCAATAGCAAGGCCGTACTTGCCGGCATTGAGGTTCTGGAACAATGCCGAATTGTCCGGTCCTGCCTTGCGATTGAGAAACGGCTGCAAGGTGCGGGCGGTGTCGATGCGCCGTTGCGAGTCCACGCGTACCAGGGTGGCACCATAGTCGGCAAGGACGCGGGTGCCGGCTGGTCCGGCCATGACCCACATCAGGTCGAGGATTTTGACATCGGAGAGAGGAAGCGAGTTGTTCATATGCGGCCTTGTGTTGTTGGTCGTGTTCAAATGACGCCGTGCTGTTGAAGCGTGGTGAGCTGTTGTTCCGCCATACCCAGCTCGTTGACAAAGATCTCGCGATTGTGCTCGCCGACCAGGGGCGGGCGGCGGCGATACGCGATTGGCGTCTCGCTAAACTTCACGAACGGACCTGGATATTTGAAGGTCTGCCCAAGCTCGGGATGGGCAACGTCCTGCCAATATCCACGTGCGTTGAGTTGCGGGCTGGCTACTACTTCGTCGAGCTTGGAGATGGGGGCAATGAGCAGCGTGCGCTCTAGAGCGCCGTGGAGCAACTCGGCTTTGGTCTTGGTCTTGGTAAAGTCTTCGACGATGAGTTTGAGCTGCTCGAATTTGGCAATGGCGTCGCCACCGGCAAATAATTCGCCGCCGAACCGCACCCAATCCATTGTCTGAATCTCGTCGCTACAGAGACCCTCTTCATGAATCCAGTCCATCAACCGTTTGGTGAAATGGCCGAAAGCCGTGCCGAATAAATAGGTAATGGCGACATAGCCGTCCTTCGCTGGCCAGAGCAGGCGGATAGTGATCGGCCCCACTTTGATGCCGCCAGCCATACGCTGAATTTCTACGTCTTTGTACGGCCCTGAGAGAATGTAGGCTTGGGTTGCCAGGGCAATGGCTTGCTGCGCTGAGACGTCGATGTATTGGCCTTGTCCAGAGCGATGTCGCTCATGATTGGCGAGCATCGCGGCAGTTGCGGCTTCAGCACAAGCATGGAGATAGGCTTGCGGGACACTCAAGCGCAGCGGTGCGCGGTCGCTATCGCCGCTCAGAATCGTTGGCCCGCTGGCAGTGAGGATGACCAAGTCGCTGTCGGCATAGCTCGCCTTAGGACCATCCTGACCAAAAGCCGAAATCGAGATGTAAATCAGACCGGGGTTAAGAGCTGCGAGGGTGTCATAGCCAAGGCCCAGCTGCGCCATGGCCCCTGGGTTGTCTGACTCGACCAGAAAATGGGCGCTTTGCACGAGTCGGAGAAAAATCTCTTTCCCTGCCGGCGAGGTGAGATCGAGCGTGATACCGCGCTTGTTGCGGTTATACGCCCACCACAAGAGCGAGCGGTCAGGGTGAGGCTGATCTTGATAAAAAGGGCCGAGCCGGCGAGCGGGCGAACCTCCAGGCGGTTCCACTTTGATCACGTCCGCGCCGAGATCGCCGAGGATCTGACCGCAGAGCAGGCCGCGTTCGGTGGTCAAATCGAGTACACGATACGCACTAAGCACGAGTTTCTCCAATTGCGAGCATTCTTGCCGAACTCCCCTAGCATAAAATCGTGCGCTGAACAGGAGCCTCTCTGCCCGACCGCAAGGTTTTGCAAGGTCTTGTTAAATGATGCCTTCCTCCTGCCAGCGCTTGAGATCCGCTGCACTACACCCCAGTCGCTGACAGTAGACCTCTTCGTTATGTGCTCCCGGTCGGGGAATTGGACCGACTGCGCCGGGAGTCTCGGAAAATTTGACAGTCAGGCCAGGCACGAAGGTTTTGCCGGAGTCTGGGTCTTCGCTCTCGACTAGCATCTTGCGCTCCCACAGGTGTGGGTCGCGGGCGGCTTGGGCAATCGTGTGGACTGGGCCGACTGGCACCTCTTCGCGCTCAAGGACCTGCACCACTTCGGCCACGGTCCGGTTTTGCACCCACGCGGCCACCATCGCATCAACCTCTTCGGCATGAGCGGCGCGACCGGGAATCGTGCTGTAGCGAGCATCATTTATTAAGTCTTCTCGTCCAATGGCGCGACAGATACGCCCCCACATGTGTTGCGGCACGGCCAAGAGGTACACCCAGCCATCTTGAGCTTTGTAGGCATTGCTTGGGGCAATCCCGCCAGCGCGATTGCCGTGCCGATGTGGTTCTTTCTCGCTCAGCAGATATTGAGCGATAGGGATCTCCATCAACGTGTAGCCGGTGTCGAGCAGGCAGACATCGAGAGCTTGGCCTTGTCCGGTCATGTCGCGGCGGTGGAGTGCTGCTAAGGCACCAATAGTCGCGTGCAGCGCGGTGATGCGGTCGATGATTGGTGCGCCGGTCATGACTGGCGGCCCGTCCTGTACGCCGGTGAAGCCCATGAGGCCAGACATGGCTTGTCCGATAGGATCGTACGCCGGGCGGTGCTGATATGGTCCTTCTTGCCCGAAGCCGGACACGTTGATGAGAATGAGTCGTGGGTTGAGCTGCTTGAGGGTCTCGTAGCCAAACCCCATCGCATCCATGACGCCAGGGCGGAAATTTTGTAGCAGCATATCCACCGTGGGCACGAGTTCACGCAGCAAGGCTTTGCCTTGGTCACTGCGCAGATTGAGCGTGATGCTCTTTTTGCCACGATTGTAGGCCGACCAATACACACGCCCCAGTCCGCGCGATTCATCGCCTCCCGGTTCTTCGACCTTGATGACCTCGGCGCCTAAATCCGCCAAAATCATCGCGCAGCGCGGCCCTGCCTGATACCGTCCGAGATCGAGTACTTTTACGCCATCGAGACATCCTGCCATGATGAAGCCCCTCCTTGAGCAAAGCTGTCGATGCCGCGAGTATCGGACGATAGCGCGTCAAGTGTCAAGGGTGAGTCAGGAGAGGAAAGGCAAAAGTCACAAGTAAAAGAGGTGGGAGACGCGAGACGTAGGAAGAAACCTGAGGGAAGCGTCACACAAGACGTACCACGCAACACGCAAGACGTTCTGCGTAGTGCGTGCTACAAACGGCGGAAAGTAAGGAGGAACAACTATGACTCGTATCGCGATTCTCGACGATTACCAAAATGTCGCGCTGCATATGGCCGATTGGAGTGTGCTGCCCAAAGATGTTGAACTCCGTGTTTTTAGCGATCACTTGCATGACCAAGATGCCCTGGCTGGACGCTTGCAGGACTGTGAGATTGTCATGGCCATGCGCGAACGCACGCCGTTTCCTCGTAGTCTGTTCGCCCGCTTACCTCAACTCAAACTGCTGACTACAACTGGCATGCGCAATGCGGCTATCGACATGCATGCTGCCAGCGACCACGACGTGGTGGTCTGCGGGACTGGCGGTATTGTGTACCCCACCGCAGAATTGACCTGGGGTCTCATTCTGGCTTTGCTCCGCCATATCCACCGCGAAGACCGTGCCACGCGCGGAGGGCGCTGGCAGATCGACATGGGTATTGGGCTCAACGGCAAGACGCTTGGTGTGATTGGTCTTGGCAATCTCGGTTCGCAAGTGGCTGCCGTTGGCAAAGCGTTTCAGATGAACGTCATTGCGTGGAGTCAGAATCTGACTGCGGAACGCGCAGCCTCTTTGGGTGCCACGCTCGTGAGCAAAGACGAATTACTCGCGCAGTCGGACATCGTGACCATTCACTTAGTTTTGAGTGACCGCACGCGCGGACTGATTGGTACACGCGAACTCGGGCTCGTGAAACCCTCGGCTTATATCGTCAACACGTCACGCGGTCCGATTGTGGACGAGGCAGCGTTGGTTACGGCTTTGCAGAACAAACACCTCGCTGGTGCAGGTCTCGATGTATTCGATATCGAGCCGCTCGGTTTAGATCATCCGCTGCGCCAGCTCGAGAATACTGTCATCACTCCGCATATCGGCTACGTAACGACCGAGACATACAAGATCTTTTTCGAGCAGACGGTCGAGAATATTGCTGCGTTTCTCGACGGGACACCGATTCGAGTGCTGAACCGGCACCAGCGCGAACAACAAGGGCGCTAGCCTCTGCCTACGCCGCAGTGGCAGGCATGGTCAGTGCAGGGCGTGACAGCTTGCTCATGAGTCGTTGCGTACACGGGGTTTGACGCTGCTGGCGGAAGCGGATAGCAATCGTTCCGGAAACACCCCAAGAAGGAGATCTCTCATGCCGTATGCCGAAGGACGCACCTACCACGATGCTGACAGTCACTTGATGGAGACCCATGATTGGCTGACTCCGTATGCTGATCCGCACGTGCGCGAGCGGATTCTTCCCCCTTACTTTGGTGCCGCCGGACGCATGGTCGAAGCGTTGGGCAAGAAGCGTGACGCCGAGCATTGGGCAGCAGTGAAGATCGAAGACAATCTCATGAATCTCAAGGGCTGGGATGCCCTGGGTGCTACCGACCCCACCGAGCGCACCCGTGCCTTGGACATGCTAGGTTTCCATCGTCAATTGGTGTTCCCTTCGGTCGCACTTTCGCAATTCTGGGGCTTGTTTGGCCAACGCCACCGCGACCCGGAACTGCTCTATGGCGGTGCACGCGCTTTGAATCGCGCTATGGCAGATTTCTGTGCGCATGACAAACGCTTACTTCCGGTAGGTTTTGTGCCGCTGGATGTTCCTGCTCTGGCTGAAAAGGAAATCGAAGAGGCCATTCGTCTCGGATGCAGTGGTATCTGGATTCCGGCCACGCCGCCTGGAGACAAGTCGCCGACTCATCCCGACTTCAACGGCGTGTGGGCGCGTTTTCAAGACGCCAATGTGCCTTTCTTACTGCACGTCGGTGCCGACCCGCGAGACGTTCCTGTGGCCTACGTAAACAATGGTCGCCCGACCACGGATTTCCTCGGTGGCGGCGAAAGCATCCGTGCGAAAGATTATCTCGTCCTCCACACAGCCTCAGAAATTTTCTTGGGGGCGATGGTGCTCGACGGTATCTTCGAGCGGTTTCCCAAGCTGCGCGGTGGTTGCATCGAGGAAGGGGCGATGTGGGTGGTGCCGTGGCTGAAACGGCTCGATATTGCTCAGGAGACTTTCGTTCGCACAGAACCCAGCCTTGCCTTGCCGATGCGTGCTTCGGAGTACGTGCATCGCCAATTACGCTTCACGCCGCATCCCACCGAGCCGGTGGGGTGGATGATCGAACAGGCTGGAGACGATCTCTTCTTGTTTTCTTCCGACTATCCTCACATCGAAGGCGGACGACACCCGCTCAAAAGGTTTGAGACGGCGATGCCGACCATCGGCGAAGCAGCGAAAGAGCGCTTCTACGCGCAGAACTTCACCGAGCTGCTCGGATAACGCTGAGGAGCCTACGCCATGAATGACGGTGCTCCTGCTTTTCTCGCCGCCGTGCGTCAGGTGCTGGGCGAGCAGGCTGTCGATAGTTCCGAAGAGGGGATTGTTCGCTATGGCCGCAACCTGCTTCCCGGTGGGGATCGCCGCACGGCTGGGATCGTCTTTCCTTCTTCGACTGGAGAGGTCCAGACGGTTGTTCAACTCGCCAATGCTCACCGTTTTCCTTTATACAGCATTAGCACTGGCGAGAATCGCGGCTTAGGGTTGAAGAGTCCGATCCGTCCTGGCAGCGTCATCGTTGATGTGGGTGCTCGCATGAATCGCATTCTGGCCATCGACGAGACGCTATGTTTCGCTGAGATCGAGCCGGGAGTCACCTATCAGCAGATGTACGACGAGCTGGGGCGGCGCGGGCATACCCTGATGATGGATACGGCCTCCGGTCCACCGAACGGTGGCATCGTCGGCAACACGCTCGACAAAGGTGCTGGCTACACTCCGTATTTCGATCATTTCGGTATGAGCTGTGGACTTGAGGTGGTGCTTGGCGATGGGCGGGTGCTGCGCACGGCTGATGGGGCGCTGGCTGGATCGCAAACGTGGCATCTCTCCAAATACGGCTACGGCCCATTCCTCGACGGGCTCTTCCTGCAATCGAACTTTGGCATTGTCACGCGCATGGGTGTGTGGCTGATGCCGCGTCCGCCAGCGATTCGTTCCTTCTTTTTCATTTTTCCCGACGATGAAGATTTCGGCGAGATTATTGATTTGGTGCGCCCGCTGAAGTTGAACAATGTCGTGCCGTCGCTGCTGAAGGTGACGAACGACCTTTATGCGTTGGGCACCGAAACAACCTACCCCTTTGAACGTACCGGTGGCCGCACGCCCTTGCCTGACGGCGTGCGTCGAGAGCTGCAACGCGAACATGGCCTTGGTGCATGGCTCGTCTCGGGCGCGTTCTATGGGGCCTCGGATGAGGTGCTGTTGCCGCTGGTTGAGCGGGTGAAAGCCCACTTTGGTCGCTCCGGCAAAGCTCGCTATGTTTCTCATGAAGAAGCCTTAGTGCAGCCCATCTTCGATATCCATGTGGCCACCTTCAGTGGGAGGCCGACAGCAAGCGAGCTGAGTTTGCTCAACTGGCGTCCCGGCGGCGGCAATTGCTGGTTCTTGCCAGGCTTACCGATGAAAGGGGAGGTCGCCAATCAGCAACAAGCGCTTTCGCGGCGCATCCTGCGCGAGCACAAGTTGGAATTTATCGCCGAGTATGTGTGCGGCCCGCGTCTCGCCAGGGCGCTTCATGTGATTGTCTTTAACCGCCAAGACCCGGAAGAGTGCCAGCGTGTTATGAGGTGCTATCGTGCGCTTCTGCATGCCTATGCCGAAGCCGGCTACCCAGTCTCTCGTGCGCCACTGGATTTCCAAGAAGAAGCTATGGCGCGATTGGAAACGTTCCCCGGCGTCTGTGCCGATATCAAACATGCACTCGACCCGAACGCCATTCTTGCTCCGGGGCGTTATGGCATTGAGACACGCAAGTAATTTCTGAGCAGCGAAGAAAGAAAAAAGAGAGGCTCCATGTCTGCGCAAGAGAACCTCAAACTGTGGGAAACACACATCAAGGGTGAGTTCATGACCAAAGACACCAATTTGTCGCTCTCGACCATGGTCGAAGACGCATCGGTGTTGACCGTGCCGACTGGGTGGGGAGGGAAGGGCAAGGCTGAGTTACGTGCCCGCTATCACGACGAATTCATTCCCTCGATCCCTCCTTCGTGGACGCATACGACGCGGAACGTGGTGGCGACCGACGACTGCATCGTGGAGGAGGCGAAGATCAACCTCGTACACACGCAACAGATGGATTGGTTTTTGCCCGGCATTCCGCCGACCAATAAGCCCATTGAGTTCGATATTGTGTTAATCGTGCAGTTCCGTGACGGCAAAATGGCAGCGGAGCGGATCTATTGGGATCAGGCTTCGGTGCTGCGACAGATTGGGCGACTGTAGCGCCGGCGTGTTCGCGTACGGATTTTCCGTCGTGCGCAGGCGAGGTTCTGGCCTTGAGTTGTAACCCTGGCTTTTTTGCCACGAGGGTGGTACACCACGAAGCGGCTTGCTTGACGCAGGCGGAGGCAGGACATGGAGAACGCGCTACCCTTAATGCTGGCCGATTGTACAGTCCTTGATTTCACTCAATACCTAGCCGGGCCGACGGTCACGCGCCTCATGGCGGAAATGGGTGCCCACATCATCAAGGTCGAGCAAGCACCGATGGGCGACCCGGCGCGCCTGTTGCCGTTTATCCGCGACGGCCGCAGCGGTTATTTCATTCAGCAAAATCGTGGTAAACGCAGCGTCTGTCTCGATTTCAATAGCCGGGAAGGGATTGAAGTTCTCCGTTCGCTCGCCAAGACCGTAGATGTTGTGGTGGAAAATTTTGGTCCAGGGGTGATGGAAAAGCGCGGTCTCGATTACGCCTCGCTCAAGAAAATCAACCCGAAGCTCATCATGGTGTCGATATCGGCCT
>SYOC01000021.1 GCA_005804965.1 Pseudomonadota bacterium | reverse complement strand
TCCCGCAAATCCTGCACCATGACCTCAAACACCCCTGCCGCCAGCCAGCGTTGCGTTTGCTGATAGACCGCCGCCCACGGCGGCAAGTCGTTGGGCATCAGCCGCCAGGGTGCGCCCGCCCGCACGATCCACCGCAAGCCGTTGAACACTTCCCGCAAACTATGTTCCCGCTGGGCTGCCTCCTCTGTCATCAATGTCAGATACGAGACCACAAATGCCCACTCCTCATCGCTCACATCACTAGGATAGCCTTTTCTTTGTGCCATCCCCTCAATTTAGCTGGCGAGCACCAAGTCCATAACAGGCTCTAGGAGAGAAAGGAGGAGCAGGTCAGCATTCAGGCGCAGAATCTTGGCCCAAACGTGTCGTTGTCGAGACAATCTTGATGGCGAGTAACCACCCACCACACTTATTGCTGTTGGTAGACATATAAGGAGGACTTTTATGAAACGGATCTTTGGCTATGTTCTTGCGGGTACTTTGGCGTATCTTCCGTTAACCGTTCAAGCGGGTGCTCCCACTCATCCCGATGAATATGGCGCAGGCAAGGCCTACATTGCCACCTTAACCGGAGCGCAAGAGAATCCGACCCCTATAGATACGGATGGCATGGGCTACGCGTTGTTGACCTACAATACCAAAACCAACACCCTTTGTGTGGCCTTGAGTGTTTCTGGGTTGAGCAGCGATATCGTCGGTGCGCATGTGCATGGCCCTGCCGATCCCGATGAGAACAATAGCCCTGTTTTCGCCTTGAGCACTTCATCTCGAGTGAACGAGTGCGGCACGCTGACGAACGATCAAGAGAAAGCGCTGAGAGCCGGTCGCCTGTATCTTAACATTCACACGGAAGCTCATCCGAGCGGCGAAATTCGCGGTCAGAGTCTCCCCATTACCGGACCGAACTATAAAGACCCAACCGTGATGTAATCGCATCGCGGCTTTGGCTGAATCCTTCCCTTCGTTCCACAGCTTGCGCTGTGGAACGCTCCTAAAATCTCACATAATCGCTGCACGTTGTCGTAGGTGCTCTGCCCCTCCGTCTCAACGGCGATCCCAACAACCCTTCTTCACCGTTCAATTCCTCGTGCTCTCGGCGTGTCGGGCTGCCCTTGAGGAGAGGAGCAGGTTTTTCTAAGGTCAAGGCACGAAATAAAGGAGGGTGAGATGCGATATATCATTTACGGCGCGGGGGGTATCGGCTGCGCTATCGGCGGCAAGTTGTTTCACCAAGGGCATGATGTCGTCCTCATTGGTCGCGGTGAGCAGGTGCCGACTATTCAACGACGCGGACTGACGCTCAAGACCCCAACTGCTACCTTGCAGCTTCCTATCCGCGCCGTGGCACACCCACGCGAACTGGTGTTCACGCCGGACGATGTGGTCATCCTGACCATGAAATCTCAGGACACTGAGCTGGCGCTGCGCGATTTACAACGCGCTGCTGACAACAACATTCCGGTGGTGTGCTGCCAGAATGGCGTCGATAACGAACGCATGGCCGTGCGCCGCTTCACCCGTGTCTATGGCATGGTGGTGTGGATGCCTACGACCTTCATGGAACCTGGCGTCGTGTTGCATCATGCCTCATCTACCGGCGGCATTCTTGATGCCGGGTGCTTCCCCACCGGAGTCGATCCGGTGATTACCCAAGTGACGGCAGATTTACGCGCGTGTGATTTTAGTGCGAAGCCCGACCCCAACATCATGCGCTGGAAATACACCAAGCTGCTGAGCAACCTGCGCAACGCGCTTCAAGCGATTTGCGGGCTTGATGCTGCTGGCGGGGAGGTCGCACGCGCGGCGCGGCAGGAAGCGCTGGCATGTTATGAAGCGGCAGGGATTCCCTGGGTGGCGGAAGAGGAGATGCGTGATCGTGTGCAAAACGAAATTCATATGGGAAAGATCGAAGGCCACGCCCGTGCTGGCGGTTCGACTTGGCAAAGTCTGATGCGCGGCTTGCCGGGAGTTGAGGTCGATTACCTCAATGGTGAGATCGTGCTTCTTGGGAAACTGCATGGCGTGCCGACCCCGTACAACGCCATCCTCCAACACGTCACGAATGAGATGGCGAAGGGCGGTCAGCGTCCCGGCAACCTCACTCCAGAACAGCTCCAGGCTATGGTGAGTTCCAATGTGAGTGGGTAAGCCGCTGCCGTATGCCAGAACCAGCTGTTCCGTTATACTCCGCCTATGCCATTTCTCTTCGAGCCCATGCTCCCGGCGTGGATGCGCTTTGTTCCAGGCGATGCACCCATCGTGCTTGTCGCTCCACACGGTGGGCGTCGCCCGGCAGATGCTCCGATCAAAGACAGCATCAAGGTCAACGACCTTCACACCGCTGAGTTGACCGCCGAGCTGGCGGCGCGGACACGGGGCTACGCGCTCATCAACCAATCCTTCGACCGCAACGAACTGGATCTCAATCGCATCAGTCAGGTGCGCACGCGAGCACCATGGTTTCTTGATGCGCTGCTTGAGCTGGTCGCGTATCTCGTCGAGCGTCATGGTGCAGCTCGTGTGTTTTTTATTCATGGTTGGAATGTTGTGCAGCCGGTGTGCGACTTGGGCATGGGCATGAGGCAACGAGGTCAGGCTGTACTTCCTGCCAGCAAGTTTGCCGCGCCGACGCTGAGTCCGGCCTTCTTCAATACAGTCGTGATGCCGTTTCGTGAAATGGCGCTCGGGTGTGGGCTCGATGTCGCGATTGGTCGGCGCTACCCGGCCGCGGATAAAGAAAACGTCATGCAGCTCTTTAGTACGCGGTTCGCTAAAGAACACATGCCGACGATTCGTCGTTTGGCGGAATTGTCGGCGCAAGGTGTGGTCAACGCCTTGCAACTCGAGTTAGGCGTCGGGCTGCGTTGGCCGGGAGACGAGCGTGAGCAATTCATCGAAACGTTCCGCCACACGCTTGGGCAGTGTGAGCATTTCTTTCCGCATCAGGAAAAAAGCTTTGCCTCGCTATCTGATCGCGTCCCTCCGACGCATAGTCACGTCGTCTCTGACCGCTCTGTGTTTGCTGCTGGCGAGCCTACTGCTGCGCAACGATTCGGGCTCCATTTTCATGATCCAGCAAGTGGCGTAGGAATCATGGGTGGCATCGAAGTGAGTGCCGAAGATGGGACGCACGGTGGTCGCTTGATGCTCTCTCTTGGCGGCACGGAAATGGCCCTCTTCACTGGTGAAGACGAGGCCCGACGGATCTCTGGACAGATGCAAGTCGGCGGCCTTGTGTGGCGCAGCGAGCCAGACGGATTTGCCATTACCTATAGTGGGCCGGTCATGCGGTTTGCTCATCCGCAGGCATTCATCCGTTTGGAAGAAGGATTGGCTGCCTCGTGGGTCGAGCGAGCGGAGGTGCGCTTACGACTCACCATTCCGTCTCGTGTGGAAACGTTGCCGACGCCACTCTTTCTCGCCCATCTCCACGGAGAAATCGGTTTACAAGATCGGGTGCAGCGGATCGACGCTTGGGGATTCCTCGATAGCTTCAAGCCTGAAGAGTCTGGACGTTTACTGCCGCGTCGTCTGGTTTCACTACCGTTTGGTCCGGACTTAGGTCTCTTCCTCTCGCTAGTTGAGACGCCTGAGGGGCCGCGCTCGTCTGGTGTGCTCTATCAGCACGGTGTGCCGCATCAGCTCCATTCTGACGATTGGGAACTGCGCTATCACCTGGTTGATGGGCGACCGACGACGTTTCATGTCTCGGTGGCACGACTGAGTTTGCAATGTCACGGCGAGTCGGTGACCGCCATCCCTATTGTTCGCCATGCCACGCACGGAAGTGCGCTCAATGTGACGTTTGGCTTGTCGCGAACGATATGGCAAGGGCGTGAGGCGCGAGGCGTCTACGAATTTTCTGAACGGCGACGTGAGTAACCTGGCGGCATTGCGTTGTGAATCTGCTCTCGTGGAAACGCCTCATCTGCTGTTTCGGGACCGTGCTCGGACTGGTAGGAGAGGGCTTTGGGGCTGAGCCTGAGGTTGGCACTGCTGCTCCATCTGCATCCGTTTCCGTTCCCGGTGTGTCTGCAATCGAGGGGAAACAGACCCCACTCCTGCTGCGTCAGCCCCCTACGGCACTACGCGTCTATGCGTTTCGCGATGGCGTGCCTCAGCCGATTTTATTCCAAGTGGACGAGCGTGACCGACGTGACCGCTGGGTATTGGAGCAAGGCAAGAAGCCGAACGTGGATACCAATGCGGAGGAGTTCGACGAGAATGATGTCCTGCTAGTGCTGAATCGCGACCTTGGCGCACGTGGCACGCTCGCTCAACTGCCGACGGACGCGACTGCTTGGCAAGAGGTACGGGTCGGGAGTGCCACGACTCCACTCGGGTTCGCTTACATTGGCGCATTTGCCCAACCGCCACCGCTGGCGTGTCGTGAATGTGCCGGTGCTCGCTACGAAGAAGCCACGGATCGTGTCTATGCCGAACGCTATGCCTTGATCTTTCAAGCTCCGTTGCCGACCCATCTCGCTTTTGTTCAAACTAGAGGCGAGCTGGGCGAAAATGCCATTGCTGGAGTACATGCTGCTGCTGAAGTGCGTTTCCTCGGCGGCTTATTGACGTTGCGCAAGACTGACGCCGACATTCAGGCGGAACTGCTCAGTTATCGCAATGGCCCAGTGCGAGCCTTGCGGCGTGCACGCTATTGGATTCCTCTGCCGTTTGGGTTTCGCACCACTGGACGAGTCGATTTGCTATTCTACCGTGATTTCGTGGAAAGCTCCGTGCTGTTGAAGGTCGGTATTCCGCCAAGTTTGATTTTGGCACGCGGTGAACTGCAAGCCTCCATCGATTTCCTCCGGCAAGAGGGTGCTCGCGTTATCTTGGAAGACGCGATGATGAACGAACCGGTCGCTGGTCAGCTCGTCCATTGGGCTGCGCTTGCCCTTCCCAACGGGCGCACCGTTTTGCTGATTGCGCGGCTTGAGGGCGCGTTACAGAAGCTGGAACAGCGACTGTTCTTTACGAACGGCGTAGCCGGGGAAACCGCACCACACGGGCAACCGCGCTTCGGCTTTGAGTTTGCCCGCGTGGACCGTTTGACAAGTGGCACGCATAGGCTTTCGGTCTTTGCACACATTCTGGAAAGCACCAATGCTGCCGAGATCCGCAAGGCGGCGCAGATCTTTCTTCACCCTCCTGAGGTCACGGTCTCGGCTTTGTCACAGTAGCTCGACTGGACAGGCGTCCACACTCGTTTAGCTTGGCAGGGTTTCTCCCTGGCTTACTGCCGGCGCCGTGGGAAAGGACAGAGGGATATCGTGCCGCGCACGTTCGGCAGGATTGTGGCGTGGCAACCGAAGCAGAAACTCGCTGCCTTGGCCCACAGTTGAACGTACGGAGATGTGCCCGCCGAAGAAGTTGGTAATGAGATCTCGGGCGATAGAGAGCCCGAGACCTGTGCCTTCTCCGAGGGGCTTGGTCGAGAAAAATTCATCGAAGATCCGTTCGAGATGGTCTGCCGGAATGCCGCTGCCGTGGTCCCGAATGCGAATCTCCAGCGTGTTGTTTTGTTCAGAGACTTCGACCGCAATCTCTTCATGATCGCGTGCGGTGGTGCGGTACGAGTCAATGGCGTTCACAATCAAGTTCGTCAGCACTTGCCCGAGTTTCCCCGGATCGCCGTACAACATCGGCTGCTGCGTGGTGCATGAGACCACCAGAGAGCATTGCGAGAGTCGCAAGCGGTGTGCCAGCAATATCCCAGTATCTTCGATAATCTGAAGAACAGAAAAGATTTGCGCTTCGGTGCTGCCCAAGTCGCGAGTGTGCGTCTTCAAACTGCGGATGTGAGCTGCGGCTTTTTCTACCCATTGATGAGTCGCTCGCACGAGGCGGCCCATCTCGTTGGCGAGGTCCTGATGGTCGGCGGCTTGGACGGTGGTGTCTTCGATGGAGAATTGGTACTCCTCCACGAGTTCCTGAAGGAGTTTGAGCGAGGTGAGCGAGGCCCCGAGCGGGGTGTTCATCTCATGGGCAATCCCAGCCGTCAGGCGACCAAGGGCGGCCATCTTTTCTGCACGCAGGAGGTTTTCTTGGCTGCGCTGCAGATCCTGATACGCTTGCCCCAATTGGCGCAACGAGGTTTGCAGTTCAGCGTTGGTTTTGGCCAACTCTTGCGTGCGTTCATCGACCTTTCGTTCCAGGTCGGCGTTGAACTCTTGAATAGCTTGATAGGCTCGTGCGTTAGAAATCGATAGTGCGCCTTGATTGGCGAGTGCGCACAGAAAATCAATATCATCGGCGGTAAAGAACGACCCAGATTCTTTCGTGCCCAAGGAGATCAAGCCAATAATGTCGCCTTTGAGGGTGAAGGGAATGACGAGTTGGGCGTTGAGCCTTTGCATGTCCTGGCGAATGCTATTCTGCACGTCAGCAGAAAGCGGTCTGGCGTCGAGGTCATAGGAAGAGAGGGCGCGCCGCTGCCGGAGTTCGCGAATCAAGGGGTGCGTGACCGGCAAAAGCGTATGAGGCTCTGATATCGGATGGGCGCTGCCGTAGTGTTCTTGCGTAGGCTGGAGAAGCAAGAGTTGCCCGTGCCGGACACCAAGTGCCGTACTGATAGTAGTCCAGAGGTGCGAGAGGATGTCGTCGAGTTGCAACGTAGATGCAAGAATCGCACTCGTCTCCTCAAGGCGTTTTTTCGGATCATAACGAAGCCGGAAGAAGACACGATCCACTGCACGCTGGAGATAATCTTTCAATGGATTTAAAAAGAGGACGACCGCGAGGGTAAAAAAACAGCGGAAAAATGGCGGACTGAGTAAAGGTACTGGGCTGCAGCGTCCAATTTAGGGCAGCAAGGAGCACGATATAGGCCAGCGTGAGAGTGGCGGTGAGCGTCAGGTAGAAAACGCCACGTTTTAAGAGTGCGTCGATCTCAAAGAGATCGTGCTTGACGATGGCATAGCCGATACTCAGTGGGAAAAGAAAGACCGTGAACCCAGCATAATTCACGGCGACCTCGCCGCCCGTGAGACCGGAGGCAAGCATGACACTGCCGGGAAGGGTATAGCCGCCGAGAAAGCCCAGCAGAAGAACGCGGACACGTTGACGGATTAGATGTGAATGCGTTGTGAAATAATCCCACGCCACTGCGCCAAAGAGGATCAGTCCGCCAAGGCCGACGTGTACCATGCAAAGATTGTGAATCATTGAATAGGCGCTGGGGAGGTAGAGATACCATTCGTAGGCAAGGACGAGCAGCAGCGCGACGGCATAGGGCAACAGCAAGAGCGGCGTGCGAAAACGGCGCAGACGATCCGTAGGAAAGACCAGCGCCAAGTGAATCAGCATACCAGCCGGAAATGCGGCTTCGCCCAGAACGTGCAAACGAAAAAACCAGCTGGGCGAGTAAAGGTCAGCGCCAGTGATGGCAAACAGGCCACCGGCAAGCCCGCCGCTCAGCAATGCTTTGCTCGCGGGTGTGTGCGGAGAAACGAACCAGACAGCGATCCCAATCAGCGCTAAGGCGAGTCCGCTCAACAGATAGGGAACGAAGAGCAACACGTAGTCCTCGCGGGTAAAGCGTTGCGAAGGGAGAGTTACGTGGGAGGTGATCCCGTCTTTCTCTAGGGTGTACGTGATCTGGGTGCCTGGGGGAAACTGGCGGACCGTTGCGTAGAACTCTTGGCTGTCGCGAATTGGTCGATCATTGATGGCAATGACCGCGCGTTGATAGATGGAATGTGATTGGGCTTGGGCACTCGACCAGTGCGGAAGACTCACTGAGGCAACGACGCGGTTCGCCAGGATAAAAAATCCAGGGAAGGAGGTGTCCACCCACCTCGTGCTCGTGATGGTGCAGGTCAGTGCCAAGCCTAGCACGACACTGGTCAGAAGAGCAGCGACCAGGGTTCTCCAGTGAGAGTGATCCATAAGCGTGTTCGTTATGACCGAGTGCTGCGAGAGCGCCAGCCCAAAGAACCGAGGGAAACGCCAGCAAGGCCGACACAACAGGTCGCAAACCAATCTCCGTAGTGAGTATACACAGTTTGCTCTGTGTGGGGTACAACCTGCCCGAGCAGCACGTCTTCCGCGAAGGCCGTGCGTTGCTGGATCTGGCCGGAAGCTGCAATAAAACCCGACTCACCGCTTGCAGCGAGCCGTACGAGCGGGCGGCGATTTTCGACGGCACGGAGCACGGCCATAGAAAAGTGCTGTGCTCCGGCTGCCTTCCCGGCTGCGGTGAGCCAGGCGTCGTTCGAGATATTGACCAGAAACTGTGCTCCCGCGCGTGTGAGTTGGCGCGTGAGCGTGGGATAGGTCACCTCATAGCAAATGACCGCTCCGAAAGGGGCGGGTGGAAAAGGGAAAACGGTGGCCCGCACGCCCGGCGAAAATTCGCTGGGACTTTCGGCGCTGTGAGGAAGCAACGCGGAGAGGCCGAAGGGACGATACTCTGCAAACGGCAGAAGCTGCTGCTTATCGTAGTCTGCGAGAATGTCGCCGCTGGGTGCGACGAGATAGGCGGAATTGTAATAGCGCATCGTTTCCCTCGTCCTGTCCAATCGTGGTGCCCCGAGGAGGAGCGGGGCATGTATCTCACCGAGCACGCTTCCTATCTGTTTGCGTATCTCTGGCTCATGCGCGAGATAGAAGTCCACCGCAAACTCGGGCCAGACGATCAGATCCGGGGCCTGCCCAGCTAACGTTTGTTGCGTGAGCGCGAGGTACTCTCCCAACACCTGTACGGAATGTGCGCGATTCCAGCGTTGATTGGGAGGAACGGTGTGCTCGATCAATGCCACGGTCAGAGGTGAGCCTTCTGCTGATGCATACTGGCGGATACGAAAACTGCCGTAAGCAACCGTGACTATCAAGAGTCCGACAAGAGACAAACTTGCACGCCAAGGGAAGTGAGAGGGGAGACCTGAAAACCGAGAAGCCATAACAGGGCGCAGTGCTTCTGCTGTGACATAGCCGCACATGGCCATGAGGAAAGACAATCCATAGACGCCGGTGAGGTCCGCGATTTGGATGAGTGGCAGATGACGATATTGCGTGTACCCGAGCAACTCCCAAGAGAAGCCGGAAAATAAGGAAGAGCGTGCAAACTCAGCGCTCACCCACAATGCAGGGATGCCTATTGCACGGAGCAACGCCGGGGCGCGATGCCACAGCAACGCGGCTCCAGCAGTTGCCAGCCCGCAGTATGAGGCGATGAAGAAGAGATAAGCCAACGCTGTGCTGAAGAGGCTGAGCGGCACTCCAAATGGGAAGAAAGCGACCACGGCAAAATAGACCCAGTAGGCTATCCCTATACAAAACAGGAAGCCGTATATGAGGCCGGCAACGAATGCGGTGGGAGCAGATCTTTCTGAGGCAACCAGGAAGACCGGGGTAAGGGCGAACCACCCGGCGAGACTGAAGTCGAACGGGGGAGCAGCGGCGGTGTAGAGCGCTGCTCCTAAGAGGAGCAGCAGGAAATCTCTACACGCGCGCGGCATGACAGAACAAAAGGAATTGAGGAGAAACAGGGTTACGGGGTCGATAAGTCGTCATTATCCCAGTCACCAGATTCGTTCTCGACCTTGGTTTCGATCCGCAGATTCAAGGTGGTTGGGCCGACTGGTGGGGTGGAGCCATTATCCCTATGCGCAGCGATAACGAAGATCAGCGTGGCGTAATCGACATGTGGAGTACCATCCAAGTGCCAATACGGGTCTGCTGGGTCGATTTCTTTCGGGCCGTGCGCTTGATGCTCTGTGCAATAATCAGCGAATGAGTGACGCCAGTAGTCGAAGCGATCACTTTTTTCAGGATGGCCGGCATTGGACCGTGGCGTGAAATGGTCACTGGTCTCAGGACCCAAGTCTTCGATAAGGAAGCCTTGCGTGTTGATGATGCTGATGTCGCCGTAGGAGAAGCGGAGCGGGTTGTCTTTGATCAAGGCTTTGAACGTCATGGGTTTGCAGACTTTGTCGAGCCCTCCCAAAGCGAGATAGAGCCTACCTTCAGGGGCGACGGCGAGGCGGGTTTTCTCTTGACCGTTCTGAATGTAAGTATCCACCGCTACAGTGCCGACGGCTGCCTTATAGTTCTTCGCTCTAAGCTTAGTGGTTTGTTCGGCAACAGTGATGGGTTTGCCAATAACGGCGAACTCGCTCGCCGGGATGACAAGTGGTGTCGGCCTGGACGGGCTGCTAACGGTGATGCTCGTCGGTCCGGCGGGGAGTCCAGCGGGCAAGGTTACGACCAGACGAGGGGTCTTCGTCTTTCTGGTGCCGTCGGCGTTCGTATCCCAGAGGTCCCATTGCAACGATGTCGGTAGGTTCGCTTGGGTGATCTGTTGCCCACCACCTTGGAAAGTAACCTGCCACGTTTGATTCACCGCGAAATCTTGGGCGAAGATAGAGACCGTCATCCCTGAGAATGCCATGTGGGGGAGAACTGAAACCTGTGGCATTGATGGTGGCGGTGAGGGAAACGCCGGTGGCGACATTAACGGTTCTAGAGGTGGTGGTGGGGGTGGTTTCAGACAACCACAGCCAGCCTGCGCCAAAGAAGAGGTGAGGGTGAGAGTCAATGAACACACGACCGCAAGTACGGCGGATAGTTTCATGATAGTGTACTGTATTCATAATCCGCAACCCTAGCGCCATCCTGTCATCCTGTCTTGTCAGGAAAATGCTGAAAACTTTGTAGGGTTTTTTCTTACAAATTACCAAGCATCTTCGATTACGCCATGACGCAGGGCGAAGCGAATGAGGTCGGCAGTCGTATCAAGCTCCAGTTTGGTGAGGAGCCGTGCTCGATACGTATCGACAGTTTTCGTGCTGATATGTAGGTCTTGAGCAATCTCTTTGCTGGTGCGGCCTTCAGCTAAACGTTTCAGGACTTGGAGTTCACGGTCTGAAAGCGTTTCCAGTGGAGATTCTCCTGGTCCTTTGCGTGCATAGCGTTTCGGGAGGGCGTCGGACAATTCCAGGGGAAGATAACAGCCACCAGCGGCAATTTTGCGGATAGCCCCGACGACATCTTGGCTGGGTGCGCCTTTGCCGATGAAGCCGCGTGCTCCAGCCTGCAAGACGCGTACGGCGTACTCCTCGTTGGCATGCATGGTGAGAATTAACACCCGAGTCGATAAGCCTTCCGCGACAATTTGTTTCGTCGCTTCGATGCCATCAAGCCCTGGCATGGAGAGGTCCATCACCGCGACATCGGGATGCAACTGGCGGAGGGTGCGGAGCGCTTCCAGCCCATCGCTGGCTTCTCCCACAACTTCCAAGTCCGTGCAGTCTTGCAGCAAACGACGAAGCCCATCACGAATGAGGGCATGATCGTCAACCAGAAGCACTTTGATCATGAGGGAATCCTTCTTCGTGCCAGGGTGCCTCGACAATGATTGACGCGCCGGCTCCCGGAGTTGAGCGTATGGTGAGCGCACCGCCAATTAAACGCGCCCGTTCTCGCATGCCAGCGAGTCCGATGGCATGCGGGTCGGAAACACGTAGTGGGTCAAATCCTTTGCCGTTATCTATCACCGAGACAATGAGGTTGTGAGCCGCGCGTTGTACGGTGACAGTGACCTGAGTGGCCGCCGCGTGGCGGGCCACATTGGTCAGGGCTTCTTGGACGATGCGGTACAGGCTTGCCGCGACTTCCGAGGCGAGGGGGACATCCTGCAAGTTAGTCGAAAACGCCGCCGAGAGACCACTCCTGCGTCCAAACTCTCGGACATACTCCCGTAGAGAAGCCTCGAGCCCGAGGCCATTCAGGATGCCGGGCCGCAACGTGGACGACAGTTCTTTGGTGGATTGGATGGTTTCTCTCACAAGACGGGAAGCTTCCTGTAATCGTTCATGGACGGAGAAGAGTTCTTGTGGACAGTGAGTAAGTGCCCACTCGACGTCGAGGTTGGTGGCGGTGAGCAATTGGCCAAGATGGTCATGCAATTCACGGCTGATGCGTTCACGCTCTTCTTCTTGTAGGCGCAACAGCCGCGCCGAGAGTCGGCGCAATTGGGCTTGTGACGAGGCGATTTCTTGCTCTGCCTCGCGGATGTGTGCAAGCTGAGTTGCCGCCTTGAGGGCAACCTCGACCCAGAGCAAGAAGCGGTCCGGACCATCGGTTTTATCGTGATAGCCCTGAATCTCGAGGTGACGCAACATGGTGCGCGGCGGTTTTTCGCCGGCGTACCCGGTTTGCAGCAGAATCTGTACGTCGGTGTCCTGAGCGCGAATGGCCTGCACGACCTCCTCCCCGCTCATACGTGGCATAAAATAATCGACGATAACGAGCTGGATTTCTCCCGGGCGAAAGAGCCGCAACGCTTCTTCGCCGCTGATCGCGGTCAGGACATGATGGCCTTCCCGCTCAAGTAAAAGGCGGTTGGAAACGAGCGTTTCTTCTTGATCGTCGACGATGAGAAGGGTGCGCCCTGATGGGAGTGCTGTCGTGCGCCGGCGCGGCATAAGTAAGATGGTGTTGTAGGAGGAGTCTACGGCTTGGTCAATGGTCCTTAGCTACTCCAGAAGAAGGGTTTTTTCTGCCACGTCAGGAGGGTAAGGGGCTCTTTTTCGTGCCAATAGGGCGAGCGTCAGGAGGCGCATCTACTCTGGCGGTGTTTCCGCAGCGAAGGCCGCCAGAACTGGTTGCAAACGCGCCAATTCTTGCTCCAAGGTGGCCACTGCCGCCGCAGCCTTGGAAAGATCTTCCCGCTGCCCCATCTCCTCCAGTATGCGTACTGCTTCGAAGACTGTGGCTGCGCTGAAGTTACCGACCGATCCTTTCAGGGCATGTGCGGCGAAGTGTACGGCTGATGCATCGCTTTCCGCGACTCCCAAGCGAATGGCTGCCAGCATTTTAGGAGATTCGGCAAGGAAGATTCTGGAGATTTCTGACAGCAGAGCACGGTCGCCTCCAAGCAACTCCAACACTTCCTCTTCATTCATGATCGGCATGTTGGGGATCCTCGTCACAGGTTTTGCGGTGGAATCAGCCATAGATGCGTCCAAGTGGTTCCTTGCTTATTGCTTTCCCGTCAGCGCGGCTTGCGTCTGCCCGATGAGGGGGTCTGAGGTTGGCGAAGGGACCCATCGGGCTAACACGGCTTGCAATTCGGCAGGCTTGATCGGTTTAGAGATATAATCGTCCATTCCTGCGGCCAAACATTTTTCTCTGTCCCCCTGCATGGCGTTGGCCGTCATGGCAATGATGGGCGTCCGGTGCCCTACGGCATTGGCTGGGAGAACGGTTGCCGGGTGCGCTTCGCGCCGGCGAATCTC
>SYOC01000245.1 GCA_005804965.1 Pseudomonadota bacterium | reverse complement strand
GCCCTTCGTGTATCAAGAGATCGGAGGAGTACGCCGAGAAATAGCGGGGACCTATGTCCTCCCGAACACGGATCACGCCGCACGCAAGACGCCGCACGCGCCACGCGCCACACCATGTTCCTCCCCCGATGCCCAATGCCCGGTGCCTGCTGCCCTCGCCGTAGGTTTCCAACTTGCTGCCTACGACCCTGCCTATCCGGTCGTCATCGACCCCACCTTCATCTACTCCACCTATCTGGGGGGCAGTAGCACCGAGGCTATCTATGGCCTCGCCGCTGATCTGAGCGGGAACGCGTATCTGGCCGGCATCACCGCATCGGCAGATATGCCCTTACAGCCGCCGGGTGGTGGCTTTGCAGTTAAGCAGACTGACGTGTTCGTGGCCAAGCTGAGCCCAGATGGGCAGACGTTACTCTACGCAACCTACATAGGCGGGAGCAAATTCGACACGACCCGCGCTCTGGCGATAGATGGGAGTGGGAATGCGTATGTCGCAGGCGAAACCGAGTCAACGAACCTGCCGACAGTCACCCCGTTTCAAGGTACTGCTCCTGGTGGATTTGACGATGCCTTCGTGATGAAACTCAGTGCCGATGGGGCCACCTTGCTCTATTCCACCTATTTAGGGGGGGGAGAATTCGACAGTGCCGAAGCGCTGGCAGTGGATGGTGATGGCCAAGCGCATGTGGCGGGCTATACGAGGTCAACGAACTTTCCCACAGCGACTCCGTTCCAGGCGACCAAAGCGAGCGGCAACGATGCCTTTGTGGTGAAATTGAGTGCCGACGGGACGACGCTGTTGTACGGAACCTATTTAGGCGGGAGTGGCAGCGACATTGCCAACGCTTTCGCCCTTGATACGAGTGGCCATATGTATGTGACGGGCATCACGACCTCGACGGACTTTCCTACGATGACACCGTTCCAGGCGACCCCTGGGGGCAACTTCAACTTTGACGTATTTGTGACCAAGCTGAGCGCGGATGGACAAACCTTGCTGTACTCGACCTACGTGGGCGGAAACGGTTCTGACGAGGCGTATGCCATTGCTGTGGATGCTGGTGAGCACGCCTACGTGGGAGGGGCCACCCGCTCGACAGATTTCCCGACTGCCGAGCCGCTGCAAGCGACCAGTGCCGGATTTTACGATGGTTTTGTCTTCAAGCTGAACACGACTGGGACGGCTTTGGAATATGCCACGTATCTTGGTGGCGATGACACTGACACCGTCTACGCCATCGCCGTCGATGGAAGCGGCCAAGCCTACGTGACAGGGGGGACGTATTCGACCGACTTTCCGACCGCAGCACCCCTGCAGGATACGATGTTGGGAGAGGAGGACGTTTTTGTCGCGCAGATCGGCGCGGATGGGACGGCCTTGCTCTTTTCTACCTATTTGGGCGGTATAGGTGACTTTGGCCTTGAAGAGGCCTACGCAATCGCTGTTGATAGCGACGGGAACGTGTACCTAGGAGGAGAAACTTATTCGGCGAACTTTCCTACGGCGGTGCCGTTCCAAGCTACGCTTGTCGATGTGAGTGATGCTTTCCTCGTGAAACTCGACATGAGGATCCGTGATGACGATGGTGACGGACTGCCAGACGCACAGGATAACTGTCCTGGCATGCAGAACGCCGTACAGACCGATACCGACGGAGATAACATTGGCGACGCCTGCGAAGGCGACAGCGACAACGATGGGATTCCTGACAGTAGTGATACCTGCCCGACCGCATGGAACCCCTTAGGCCAAAGTAACGACCGCGACGGCGATGGGGTGGCTGATGCCTGCGACAATTGCCAGTCCGTGGCCAACACCGACCAGCTCGACGCCGACCTCAACGGACGGGGCGATGTGTGCGAGATTGACATTGACCTCGAAGAACCCAAACGCCCCCGACGCGGGCGGCGTAAACCGCTCGACCCCGCCCTGCTTGATAGCGACGGCGATGGCTTGAGCGACGCAGTGGAAACCGCGCGAGGCCTCGTATCCACCAATCCTGATAGCGACAGCGACGGCGTGCCGGACGGGACAGATAACTGCCCGTTGCCGGGCTTTGCTAATACCGATCAACGCGACACCGACCACGACACGTTGGGCGATGTCTGCGACAGTGACGACGACAACGACTTCGTCGCTGACGCGAATGACAACTGTCCGCAGGTCGCCAACACCAATCAACGCAACGGCGATGGCGATACCCTGGGGGATGCGTGCGACCCGGATGCGGATGGGGATGGCTTTATGTCTAGTGCTGCTGGTGGCACCGACTGCAATGACCACGCGACCAGTGTCTACCTTGGAGCCACCGAGATTCCTGGCAACAGCCGCGACGACGACTGCGATTCCCTGACCCTGGACCGGCAACTGGCGCTGGTGCTCGACCTGAGTGACCCGGATGATCCCAAAGCCACCGCCGCGACGTGGCTGCCCACGGTTGGACGCCAGGTCACGCTGACGGCGCGGGTTGCGGACGAACTCCATCAAAGCGTCGGAGATCCAGAGATCACGCTACTTGTCCGTAGTGCGAGCGCTCTGCCGGGACAATACACCAACGACGCTAGCACGGATGAAAGCCCCGACTACGTCGTGGAGAGCAGCAGTGGCAATCAGGCCGTGGTGCGGGCGCAGGATGACGGTGGCTCTTTGACACTCCAAGCGACGGCGAAAGTCACGTTAGCTGACGGGACGCCGGTGGTGCTGCAACAGACCTTTACCGTGCCCAGCGACCGCGACCGCGACGGCTTGCCTGATGTATGGGAAGACCAGTTTGGCGACCTCGACCCGAGCGAAGACTTCGACACGAGCGTGGGCAATCCGTATGTGGGCGATGGACTCACGGCGCTTGAAGAATACCGTGGCTTTGTGTGGGGGCCCCCGCTGGTGCGAGTGGGACCCGATGCCACGTACCAGACCCCGGCCTATGTTCCCCAAGGCCCGGCGATGCATTTTCGTAGTCACCCGTTCCGCAAAGATCTCTTTCTCAAGTGGAGCGGGTACGACGGCGCGAATCCCTTTGCCTTGGGCACAGCGTTAAGTGACGATGCCGTGCTGGACGTGCATGCGGCAATGGCAGAGGCTGGGTTGGGCGAAAGGAATATCGACGCACTCCTGGTGCAGAATAATCTAACCGGGACTTATCAAGGGGCGAACGGACATATCAACAAGCGGGGAATGCGGGACTGGCTATGGGACACCAAGGGAGCCAGTGGGCAAGGGAATGCGACCACCTACGGTGCGCCAGAAACCTTTCAGCCGCCCTTGGACTTGTATTTTGCCGATCGGCCCTATGTGGAAGGTCTGATGAATCCGGACGGGATGCTTGATCCGCTGACGGCAGCCACAGTAGAAGATAACAACGATAGTGGGGCGCTGGAGACAGTGCAGGGGAAGAACGAGGATCGCAACAAGAACGGAATTTTAGATGGGGATCATGTGATGTCTGGGCAGTATGGGCAGGCGCTGTCGGCGTTAGATGTGGACAATGATGGGTTGGTCGAGCTACCGATCGTGAGTAACCCGCTGCAAATCCCGCCGCAGCACGAGTACAGCAAAGCGCATGTGCTCATGCATACGATCACTCACGAAGTGGGGCATGCGTTAGGGATGAATCATAATCAAGACACGGCCTGCCTGATGTATGAGAAGACACCGAACTGGAGCCGGGCGGGATGCTTGAGTGCCAGCTCCAAGGCCGAGATTCAGATTCATAACGAGTAAGAATATGGGAGAACGTATGCGCACATTATTGTCCCGCAGAATCGCTGGACTTGTCGGTCTTGCCGCCATTTGCATCAGTGCGGCAGCCTATGCTGACCCGCCACCGATCCATGTCAACTTGGTGTTCGAGAAGACAACGTACAGCCTAGCGGTGTTGCCAGGTTCGCCGCCCGAACCCGAGCCGATCCAATTTGCTGTCACGCTGGAGAATACCGGCTTGCAGACTCTTTTTGCGCAGGAAGATTTCAGCAAATCGCCGTTAGAATTGCTGGTCACTTTCGTGGGGCCGGATGGCAAAGGGGTTATCGCACCCAAGCTTGGCGAACTGGAGACGGAAGGGCCACCGCCGCGCATCTTACTCGTCGGCGACGCCTACGTGCAGGTTGATCCGGTTGAATCACTGTCCCCAGGTGACATTGCCTCAGTCGTGGTGCCGGACGCGCACAGTTTTTATCAACTGAACCAATGCGGATACTACACCGCCAAGGTGAGGGTGCCCATTCGTACCTATCCGGTGGTCAGTCGGACCTTCGGCGGCATCAACTACGCCGACCTCGACTCGGCGAATTTTGCCGGAGTGCTGGAATCGAGCCCAGTGAAGATTCTTCTCACTGCCGATGCTGACAATGATGGGTCCACCTGCCCGGATGATTGTGACGATGCCAACCCGGCTATCTTCCCCGGAGCAGCGGAGATCGCCGGCAACGGCATGGATGATGATTGCAATCCCACCACGTTGGATGTTGTGCCTGTGACTCCCGCTCGGGTGCTCCTGACCGCTAAGAAGAAAAGGACGCTGGTTGATGGTGTGATCGTGCGGCTCTTCGACAACAGCAGAGGTTCCTGCATCTCCCAGTTCAAAGGGAAGAAAAAAGTCAAGTCGATCTGGCTGAGTTGCACTTCGCTCTTTGACGGCTTGACCGGGGGCAGCAACCCTGGTCAACTCTCGCTAGCCGTACCGCCGGGCAGCTATCTCATGATTGCGGAGTACGACCCTGACGCGACGGCGATGAACGGCAACGAGGTGTTGATTGCCGCTTCCTTAGGCAAGTTGAAATCCGGGAAGTTGAAGAAAGGTGCCATCAACATTAAAGAGAAGCGTCCACCGCGCTCTGGGGTGACAGCAGAGGAAGAGGAAATTGCGCCGGACCTACTAGAGGAGGAGGAATAGAAGAGTGATATGGAGGAAAGTCGTTCCCGCGCAAGCGGGAATCCAGAAAACGTTCGCTATCGAGGAAAGGAGAATCGCCATGCGCGTCCAGTGTCGAAATTTTATTGCTGTGGGAACTTTGTTCTTCTTACTATTCGGAGTGGGGCTAACGGCTCATGCCGCTGGTGTTGAACCCGGTGATGTTGAACCGCTCGCGGCTCCACGCATCCATGCAGATTTGACGTTATTGTACGATGCGGAGAACGACATCGTCGCAGGAGCGATCAAGGGAACGTGTCGAGGTCATAAACTGCTGATGGGTCCCTTGTTTTTCAACCCGACGGAAACGTTTGACACGATGGTGAATAACTTGGTCGATTCCGACTTTGTTACGGAAGACCATCCCGGATTATTGGATATTCACCCATCCTGCATTCCACCAGATGAAATCCTGGTTGGGTTCCGGATCGTGGATGTCGTCCGTTTTACAGTGCAGACGCCTCTCATGGTGGTCGTGCGCGTTGTGCTTTTGCCGCTCCATCCCGAGCCGTAGGTATGGCGTGTTTGTAGCGACGCTTCGGCGAGGCGTCGCTGCCCCGTTTCAGCAATAAGGTCTTCCTCCACGTGCAACCTGTCCTGCTCGCCCTCTCCTCCAGCCTCCTCCTCATTTTTGCTTTCCCGACACTCGACTGTTCCTTGCTCGCATGGGTGGGGCTTGCTCCACTGCTCCTTGCCACTGCCGAACAACCGTGTCGCCGCGCTTTTGCTCTGGCTTTTGCGAGCGGAGCCAGCTTTTTCCTGGGTGTGTTTTCGTGGATTCTGACAGTCGCCAGTTTTACGGTGCTCGATTTTGTCGCTTGCGGGCTTTTCTTAGGTCTATATGTGGGCACGTTTGGCTTCGTCTTGTCCTGGTTACGGAGAAACATTCGGTTGCCGTTCTGTCTCATCGCCCCCCCGCTGTGGATTACCTTGGAGTATCTCCGTGCCCATGCCGGGTTTTTGAGTTTTCCGTTGGGGCTGCTGGGGCATACACAATATCGCTCGCCGCTCTTTACGCAGATTGCTGCGCTCGCTGGAGTATATGGCGTGTCGTTTCTTGTGGTGATGACGAATGCTGCGCTGGCCGATCTCTTTTGGCTTTGGCGTAGGACACGCGAAGGAGACTGGGCCTGGAAGCGGCTGCTCACCCCCGTGGTCATGCTAGGCTGTATGTGGAGCGCGACGCTGTCGTATGGATGGTGGATGCTTACGACACCGCTACCAGAGGAAGTCCTCAAAGTCACCGTCGTGCAAGGGAATATCTCTCAAGAGCAGAAATGGAAGAGAGAATTCCGTAAACGCAACGTAGAAACTCAGGTAGAACTGACGCGCGAGGCGCACCGCCGCGAGCCGGCGGCGCTGACCATCTGGCCGGAATCCAGTGTGCCCGGTTCACTTGCGAAGGATTGGTCTTTAGCCAGTGTGATTGGAGCGTTGTTGAAAGAAATCAACACGCCGCTCTTGCTGGGAAGTTTTGAGAAAGTCCCGCGCGAGCGAGTGGAGCAAACGCAGCAAACTGAGCAAATTGGGCCAACTGGGCAAACAGAAGAGGCTTGGTTCAACAGTGCATCTCTGGCTGTGCCGCGACACGGCATTCCGGGGCGCTATCATAAAGTGCGCCTGCTTCCGTTTGGCGAGTATTTACCTCTCGCCGACGTGGTGCCGTGGCCCGCGCGTCTGCACGCGGCGAGCCGGACGCGACGACTCTTGCCAGGGAGCGACTACACTGTGTTCAATCTCGACGGACGGCGCTTCAGCGTGCTCATTTGTTGGGAGAATTTGTTTCCGGAACTGGCGCGGACCTTTGTCGCCAACGGTGCCGAGTTCCTCGTCAATATGACGAACGAAGCTTGGTTTGGCGACAGCGCAGCCTCCCGGCAATTTCTCGCTATCAGTGTATTTCGGGCGGTGGAGACTCGTGTCGCCCTAGTCCGTGCTGCGAACACTGGCATCTCCGCCTTTATTGATCCCTACGGGCGGGTGGTGGCCTGGGTGCAAGACGAGACTGGGCGAGACCAGCTTGTGGCTGGGATGCTGACACACGACGTTCCGCTCATGCGGACCCGCACTTTCTACTCTGTGTATGGCGATGTATGGGTAGGAGTCAATGTTGCATTTTTGGTCATAGTGATCTGCCGCGCTGCCAGCAAGGCTGACGACGCATGACCCGCGTAGCTGTTTATGAGCACGAATCGAGGAAGACCAGAGGCGAGAGTTCTGCTCCCCCAAATGTTGGGGTGGAGCCTCGTTGCTGTGGTGTCGCTGGCTATCGGCCTCATGGGCGGTTTCTGCGTTAAGAATGCCGTGCATTGGATAGCGCAGCCCTTCCCGGGATTCTTATTAAACGAACGTCTCGTCGTTGGGAATTTTGGCCGCTACGAGTGGAGCGGTGCGCGTGCCGGGCTACGCTATCCTGACAAAGTCCTTACCATCGACGGCATGCCGGTGGCCTCGGCACAAGCAGTCCAAGCCATCGTGCAACAGACTCCAGTTGGCACTCCGCTGCGCTACACCATCGAACGGAACGGGGCGGTGTTCGATGTGACCGTCGCGACCATGTGGTTTCGCCCCGTCGATTTTCTCTTAACGTTCGGTGTCCTTTTTTTCCCCGGTGTGGTGTATCTGGGGCTTGGTCTTTTGGTGTTCATCTTGAAACCGCATGCGCCAGTGAGCTGGTTATTTTTCTCGACTTGCGCACTCTTAGCCATTTACGCGATTCTTTCGTTCGACATCCAGTCGGCACGCTCGGCGCTACTTGGACTGTACCTCTTCGTATTTGCGTTCTTCCCAGCGACCTTCATTCATCTGAGTTTGTTGTTTCCCCAGCAGAAAGCGGTGGTCGAGCGCCGCCCTGCGGTGCAGTTGCTTCCTTATCTCTGTTCGTTGGTACTCTTTGCCGGGACGGATCTACTCTACCCTCGTCCGGCCTTTGCGCTTTTTTACCAAGCCTCACATCTCTACATCATCTTCGCTGCTGGCTTTGTGGTAGCGGCCACGCTCCATGCCTATCGGACCACGATCTCGGTGGTAGCCAAGCAGCGTGCTCGGGTCATTGTCTTAGGTGCAGCGTTGGCCATGCTGCTACCAGCCGTGGCGCTCTATCTCTCTTTCTTTGCTGAGTTTGCCTTGCCGAACAATTTCTTGGCGTTGCCGTTGCTGATTTTCCCGGCGTCCATTGCCTATGCGATGGTCAAACTGAATCTGTTCGACATTGACGTGTTCGTTCGACGTACCTGTGGTTATGTGTTGTCTACCGGCGCGATTATCGGGGCGTATGTCTTGCTCCTCTCGGCGTTGGAAACCGGGCTGCGCTTGTCGCAACTATCGACGTCGCCAGTTTTTGCGCTGCCCTTCTCATTGGGGGCAGTATTTCTTTTCTCTCCGTTGCATCGCCGAGTGCAGCATTTCGTCGATCGTGCGTTCTACCGCCAGCAGTACGATTATCGCAAGACCTTGCGCGGGATGAGCGAAGCGATGACCGGCTTATTGGATGCACCTCTGATCCTCAATACGTTACTTGGGACGGTGACGCGGGAGATGTTTCTGGAAAATGGGTTCCTGCTCTTGCGCGATCCGCAGCGCGGAGACTATCGGGCGCATGTCTCCAACGGCAAGAAGGACGGTACGGTTCCTGCCATGCAGGTACACAGCGAAGATCCCGTCGTCCGCCTCTTGCAAGAGAACAACGAGGCGCTCCTGCGCTACGATTTGGAGTTGCAGACGGTGTTAACGCCGGGGCAGGAAGCACTGCAACGCACCTTCGAGAGCCTCACCTCTGAGCTACTGCTGCCGATGAAATACAAAGATGAGCTGCGCGGTGTCTTGTCGCTGGGGCGCAAGAAGTCGGGGCATATGTTTACCTTGGAAGATATCGACCTGCTCCGCACAGTGACCAATCAAGCGGCGGTTGCCTTAGAAAATGCCAAACTCTTTCAGGAGCATGTCGAGAAAAGTCGTCTCGAAGAAGAGCTTGAACTAGCGCGCGGCATTCAAAGCCGCATGTTGCCCAAGCAACCGCCGCACTTGCCGGGACTGTCGATTGCCGCCGTCTCGCTGCCAGCGCGTGAAGTGGGGGGAGATTTTTACGATTTTTTACCCATCGACGCGAGCGACTATAGCAACGGACGCATGGGCGTCTTGGTGGGTGACGTATCGGGAAAAGCTGTGTCTGGTGCCTTGGTGATGGCGGCCTCGCTTAGCGTGCTGCGCGTGCTCGTCGAAGCGGACGCGCAGGTTGCTGAGGTGTTGCATCGCGCGAATCAGCGGCTCTGTCGCGATATACAAAAGGGTATGTTCGTGGCTCTGGTGTACGCTGTGGTTGATGTAGAGCGGCGACGGCTCTCCTTCGCTAATGCTGGTTTGACCCAGCCGATTCTCTGCCGTGCGACAGAGTCGGTCCCACGTTATGTGGAGGCGGAAGGAGACACGTTTCCACTCGGGATTGTGAAAGGCGGAGTCTATCAGGCGACGGAAGTGGCACTGGAGCCTGATGATTTGCTGGTTTTCTATTCCGACGGCGTTTTGGAAGCAATGAATACTGACGGCGAGCTGTTCGGCTTTGATCGTTTGCTCGCGTCGGTAGCCGACGGGCGGCGGTTAGGAGCGACGGCTTTGTTAGACAAGTTGCAAATGGATGTAGCCCGTCATGTCGGCAGGGCGGAGCAACATGATGACGTGACAATTGTCGTGCTGAAAGTCGAAGACCTCAGCGCGGCTGGGCAAGAAACGAGCTGACTAGGAGGAAACAACCCATGCCCGGAGAGAAAAAGATGGAACTCCACGTCCCGAGCGTGCTGGGCTTCGAGAAGGTGGCGATGGACTTTGCTGCCTCGGTCGCCAAGATGATGCACTTTCCGGAGGAGCGCATCGAGAACCTGAAGACGGCCGTGGCCGAGGCTTGCATCAACGCAATTGAGCATGGCAATAAGCTCGATGCCACCACAAGTGTCGGGGTCACGTTGACGATTGAGCCTTCCAAGCTTTCAGTCGATATCCAAGACCAAGGGAGTGGTATTGCCGAGCCGCCCGTGCCGGATATTGAACAAAAGATCGCAGGCAAAGACAAAACCCGGGGCTGGGGGATGTTCTTAATCCAAAGTCTTATGGACGAGGTCAAGTTTGAATCGACTCCCGAGGGTGGGGGCGTGGTGAGGATGGTCATTCATCTTGAACGTGACTGACATGGAGGAGCTATGAATCAGAGTCTGGAAGTTGCTGTGAGAAAACAAGGTGAGGTCGCCCTCATCGACATCAAAGGCGATGTCACGGCTGTGACCGGCGAGCACATCGAACGGGCGTACCAGCAGGTGTGCGGCGAAGGCGTGAACAAAGTCTTGCTTTGCTTTGATAGTGGCAGCTACATCAATAGCGGAGGGATTGCCATCATCATTGGCATCGCTGCCGACGGTAAAGAAACCGCACGCATCATTCGTATTACTGGCCTATCACCCCATTTTCAGAAAATTTTTAGCATGGTGGGGCTTACCAAATACGCGGAGATCTTTCCTTCGGAACAAGCTGCCCTTGCGCAGTTTTAACCGCCACGCTGAAGTGTTCCCGCTGCCACCTATGTTCGTACACGAGGAGAAACTCGTATGATCGAAGATCTCGCCGACGGCTCGCAACTGGAGCTGGAGCGTCGCATCTTCCACCTGAAAACTCTCAACGACGTGAGTCAGGTGACTGGTGCGTTGCGCGACCCGCAAGCCATCTTGAAAAATTTATTGATGATGATGATGGGGACTTTCGGCGTGCGCCGTGGGGCGGCTTTTCTTTTTGGCACGGGCGAGTTCCCACTCAAGTTCATTGCACAACGCGGTGTTGTCACCGACCTCGCTACGCTGCTTGACCCACGTCAAAACGGTGCTGGATGGCCAACAAACTTGCCCATTGGTGAGGTGGTGACGCTTAACCGTGACGGGTTGGCGGACCCAGTATCGCATGCGCTGGCCTCGTGTCAGTTGCAGCTCTGGGTCCCGTTTGTGGTGAATGACTTGCATTACGGTGGCATCGCCCTGAGTGAAAAGCTCTTGGGAGAAGTCTACTCGCCAGAGGATTACGAACTGCTGGGCACAATTGTGAACCAACTCACTGTCGCGCTCGATAATGCTTTAGCCTATCGCGAAATCGAAGAGTTGAATCGAGGGTTGGAAGAGAAGGTGCGCCAACGCACCGAAGAATTGCGCGTGCAGCACACGCGCCTGCAAGAAGCGCATGGGCAGCTTGAATTGCGCAATCGCTTTATCGAGAACGCCTTTGGGCGCTACGTGTCCGATGAAGTGGTGAGTAGCTTGTTGGAAAGCCGGGAAGGGCTACAACTGGGCGGAGAAAAACGCAGGACGACGATCCTGATGTCCGACCTGCGTGGGTTTACCTCGATGGCAGAAAAACTCTCGCCCGAGCAAGTGCTGACCATTGTGAATCGGTATCTTGGGGTGATGGTCGATGTGATCCTGCCCTATCAAGGCACCATCAACGAGTTTATTGGCGACGCGATTCTTGTGTTGTTCGGCGCACCGGTGACACGTGACGACGACGCACAACGCGCGGTGGCCTGTGCGATAGCCATGCAGCAGGCGATGGCCACCGTCAACGCGCAGAATCGTGAAGAAGGGTTGCCAGCAGTTGAGATGGGGATTGGCATTCACACGGGCGAAGTGGTGGTAGGGAACCTTGGCTCGCAGCGCCGCATGAAATACGGCATCGTCGGCAGCGCGGCGAATATGACCTCGCGAGTTGAGTCGTACACCGTCGGCGGTCAGATTCTGATTTCCGAGGCGACGTGGACTGAAGCAGCGGAGGTGCTGCATGTCGCGCGGCGTTTCCAAGTTGAGGCCAAGGGACTTGAGCAGCCGTTAGTATTGTTCGACGTGCGCGGCGTTGGCGGCGAGCACAACCTCTTTTTGCCTGAACAGAGCGAAGCTCTTGCCCCCCTCGTGAATGCAGTCCACGTTCGTTACTCGGTGCTGGAAGGCAAGCATCTGAGCGACGCCGAGTTCGCCGGGCGCTTAGTCAAGGCTTCAGCGACAACCGGAGAAGTGCTGACCGATCATCCGCCCCTGCTCATGAGCAACCTACGCATGCAGTTGCTGGACGCTAACGGTAGCCCGCTGCTCGGTCACGTGTACGGGAAAGTGTTGGAACAGCTTGCTGACCGTCCCGGGGTTGTCGTACGGTTTTCTTCTGCCTTGCCGGAGGACGTGCTCTCTACGCTGTTGCACCGTGAGTCTGCGTCGTTGCTGGATGCGTAGCGACCAGCCTCTCGATTTTGGCGAGTGTGGCGAGCCATCTGAAGCAAGGTTGGCCTGATAAGGGAGGGGACTATTATGAGAGCACTTTTCCATGTGTTTTTCGGGTCGCTGATGCTGGGGATCGTGGGCAGCGGCACGGCTTGGGCCGAAGAATGCTCGCGCACTATCACTGCGGAAGAGGCGCTGCACGCCGAGGACGCACGCTACGCCGCGCAGACTACCAATGACTTTGCGGCCATGGACCGCATGCTTGCTCAGGATCTGGTGTATTCTCACTCGTCAGCGGCAGTGGATAATAAGAGCAGCTATATCGAGTCGCTGCGATCCGGGGCGGTCACCTACAAAGCCATGCGACGCAGCAACGTCACCGTGCGTATCTATGGTTGTCTGGCTATCATCACCGGCGACGCTGAGTTCGACATTATGGCGAAGGGTGAGACGGTCTCGGCGCAGCTCCGCTTTCACAGCGTATGGGCCAAGCGTAGCCAGGGCGTACAGTTCGTTTCCTGGCAATCGACGCGCATCCCGCCCAAGCCTTAAATTTATTGCATCTTTTGTCTCTGACTCAGCTGAGAGAAATTGAAGTTTGTAGAGAAAGGACTTAGCCGATGCACGATACGACCTGCATCGGCCAAGGGCGGGGGGCGGCTTACAACTGGTTCGCCATCTTTTCCACCTCGCTCCATTCAACGATAGGAGTGAGGCGGCGTTTTTCCACTAATCCTGTTGACATCAGTTTGCCAAAGATCTGATAGGTAGGCGTGTGATTAGGAATGTCCACTATGAAGATGACCTTGGGCTCTTCGTTCGACGCCCAGGGGCCGGCGACGAAGCGTACTTCTGCAGGAGCACCGATGGACGCCGGACTTTTTGCGGCTTGGCCAATGGTGCTGACGAATTGTTTCATGCGTTCCGGTGTCGGGTCCTTCAACCAGACTTCATCGAGATAGAGAGCCATAATACTTCCTCCTTTTGTTCGTTTACGTTAATCAGCCAGCTTCTCTGCGAGCAAACCTCTGTCCGACAGCGCCTTCAGCTCGGTGAATCCGCCGATGGCTTCATCACCAATGAAGATCTGCGGGACGGTGCGGCGTCCGCTGCGCCGCGCGATATCTTGGCGTGCTTCGGGGTCGCTGGTCACATCAATCTCTTGGAAAGGGATGTCTTTGGTTTTCAGTAAGTGCTTTGCCGCCATGCAGAACCCACAATAGTTTGTCGTATAGACTGAGATCGCTTTCATCGTTGTGCTCCCTCCTGGGGGTTTTTGTATGAAATGCGTTCGTGTGACTCAAGAGCAGAACGATCCGCGTTACGGTAGTTCAGTGCTGCCCATTAAGTAGCGGTCGCATTCGCGTGCTGCGCCGCGCCCTTCGTTAATGGCCCACACCACGAGGCTCTGGCCACGGCGACAGTCACCG
>SYOC01000244.1 GCA_005804965.1 Pseudomonadota bacterium | reverse complement strand
TTGGTCGAATAGCAGGATGAGTGCGAGTGCTGTGCGTGGTGTAGCTCGCCAGTGGGCAAGTGTACCGTCTGCCGCCTGTTGATAGTCAGCCAAGAATTGCGTGCGGATCTCTTGATCGATTTTGGGATCTGCGGCAAACCACAATCGCCGCTGTGCCTCGTAATACTGCTCGTCCATACCTGGCTGTCCGAACCAAAAAGCAAGAATGTCGTCTGCGCGCGTCATTGTCATGACCTCAGAGTGGGCTATCCCAAACGTTGGCGAGACTGAGAATAAAACTCGGCAGTTCGGGGTCGCCCGATATTGTCACAGGATTGTCCAAACACACGGCGGCCGTTCCAGGGCGATAGATATAAACCCGATGCTCAATGGGATCGATGAGGAACCCGAGTTGCGCACCATTGGCGATATATTCATGCATCTTGTCTTGTAACGTTGCAAGTGCGTCCGAAGGAGAACGCAATTCAATAACAAAATCTGGACACAAAGGCAGGAACTTGTTCCTTTGCTCTTTCGTGAATGCCGCCAGCCGTGACTTTCGTACCCACGCTGCATCCGGGGAGCGCGTGGCACCGTTCGGCAGGATGAAGCCAGTCGAAGAATCACTTGCCACGCCCGTGCCATCTTGGTCCGCCCAGATGAGAAGAGAAGAGCCTATTCTGAGGTTAGAGCTGCCAGTTGCCCATCCTGTTGGTGGCATAATAATCAACTCCCCTTCAGCCGTGCGTTCGATGCGCCAGTCTCTGTTCAGCTGACAGAACTCGAAAAATTGATCGTTATCCATTTGTAAGGCTGGTCGAGTTTGCAAGACGACGGGCCAGCCTTCGTTAGAGAGCGAGGTAGTCAGCATGTCTGCCTCCTTAGCCGAGCAACACACCTGTCAGTTTGCGTGAAGCGAGGACGGCATGCAACTCCGTAATGCGGCCCTCGCGGTCCACGTTGGCGGTATAGACGAAGCGTGTTGCCTCACCTGGTCGGGAATCGGCGTACTCGAAGACGAGGGCAGGGAGACCGTTACACATACGCACGACAATGCGGGCGAGCGGACGCGCGTGCTCGACGGCTTTCATATGGAAGCGAAGAATTTTGTCACAACCGACAATAGGCTTGAGTGCAGCTCGGAACTCTCCGCCGCCATCACTCACCAGTCGTGTATCTGCCACTAACAGGGATTCCAGTTTGTTAATGTCTCGGCTGAACAAGCCTTGCAAAAATCCATCGAGCGCGTGGCGAGTCTGTTGCTGAAGGGTGCGGGTGGGCAGGCAGCGCGACTGATCGTAGGCGTGCATGGCACGTCGCGCACGATGCAGACTAGTTTTGACGTTGGCCTCCGAGAGGTCGAGCGCCGCAGCAGTGTCTTGCACGGAATAGTCGAACACATCGCGCAGGAGGAGGATGGCACGTTGCCGTGGGCTTAAGGCTTCCAGAGCAATGAGGAAGGCAAAGGTCACGCTTTCCAGTAAGTCATAACGCCTCTCGGTACTCATCCCGCCAGCGAAAGTCGGCTCGTAGGACGGCGGAGAGACTTCGTCGCCGGTGTCGATTGGCGACGGAAGCCACGGCCCGACATAGCCACGACGTTTGCGGCGGCGGAGCACATCGCGTCCGAGATTGAGTGCCACGCGGACCAACCAGGGTCGCCAGGGAGCCGCTCTGTCGGCTGGTGGTCGTTCCATCGCGCGGACGAAGGTGTCTTGCATGATGTCATCGGCATCGGCGGCGTTGCCAGTGAGGCGGTAGCACAGTCCCCACAGAAATTGCCGATGCTCGGAGAATAAGGTTTCAGTCAGTGCGGTGGAGAGCGTCGTCATGGGTCGTGCCTAGCCGCAGTAATGCTCTTGCGTGTCGGGACATCAAGCTGCAATTTCTGCTTGCTCTTGCCCCCCAGCAAGTATCAGCTCCGCCGCGCGTTTGGCGCTGGCGAAACTCGCATCAGCAAGCAATCCTTCCGCACCCACCCAATCGCCAGCGATGCACAGATGCCGAACTCCAGGGACAAATGGACCGGGACGGCCAGCGAGTCCACCGCCAGCGGCGGTAGGAAGCGCATGGTAAACAGTCAGGTGCGGCAAAAAGCGACGCTCGACTGTAACCTTCCTCCATCCCGGTTGCATCAAGTCGAGCAGTTGCTCGAGTTCGTGTGCATCCGCTTCGGCATCCTCCATTGGGTCAAGATATTTCGCGACATGAATGGTTGCTCCACCAGTAGGCCCTAACTTGGCCACAGCCGAATGGACAGAGCAGTACAACGGCTGGTCTACGCCGAGAGCGAACAGCGCCTTGGGTTTGGGAAGATGGCTCAGCCCAACATCGAGGCAAGCGGCTTTGATAGGAGTGGCAGCAGCTGCCCACGCTTGCAAATCGGATTGTTGTGGTGCCAGCGCTGCTGCCTCGTTGGGGCTGCCGGTGAGGACGACCGCAGCAGCCGGTAAAAAGGAGCCATCCGCAAGGCGCACGCCGCGCACGGCTTCGTCGTGTTCGACTGCTGCAACTCGTTGGCCAGTTACGATGACGACCCCAACCTGCTCGGCACGAGTGCGCAAGCCCTGCACGAGGGTGTGCCAGCCGCCGTCGAGATACAGCACCCCGCGAGTGAGGGCAAGCTGCGCTTGCGCGAGTGCGACCCCGGCGCTCAGGTGCTCGGGGGCGTTCGCATAAGTGGAGACACGGAAGAACGCTTGCAATAGCTGCCGGACTTTTGGGTAGCGGCTAACGCGTTCAAGCCAAGCTTGGACGGTGAGATGCAGGAGCGGCTGCGGGTCGATCTTTGGAAGCGTGGCAAAGATTCGCCCAGCTTCGCGCTTTTCCGTCCAGCGCAGTAGTCCAGTCGTGAGCAATGAGACCAACCCCCCAGGAAATGTGTGGAGCTTGCCACCAGCGACCGCATAGCCGCCAGCAACATTCGGGGCAGCACCGGTAAACGCAACGCCGAGGTCGCGAAGCATCCGCATTCCCGCACCACCTCGGTAGAGCGCGTGTGGCCCCAGGTTGAAATGGAACTCGCTTTTCACCTGAGTATCGGCGCGGCCTCCCAGCTCCCGCGCTTTCTCGAAGAGCCGTACCGTCCGACCTGCTCTGGCCAACAGTGTGGCGACGGTCAGCCCAGCTAATCCACCGCCCACGACGATGACATTAGTCGTCTGTGTGTTTGACATCATGTTGTCCTCCTACCACTATCACGATTGAGGAGGGCAAAAGGTTACACTCCCGGGTGCGCCAAAGTGGCGACTACATTCCGAATCAAGCGCAAGCCCACATCATCGCCCAGAGTCAGAATCGATTCCGGGTGAAACTGCACGGCGGCGAGCGGCAGAGCGGTGTGTTCGACGGCCATGATGACACCGTCGGCAGTTTCTGCGGAGACGCGCAATGCCTCTGGTAGCTGCTCACGAATGGCGTAGAGCGAATGATAACGGGCCGCCGTGAATTCTTGGGGCAGGTCAGTGAAGAGCTTTCCACTCAGCACGCGAATCCGCGACGGCTTACCGTGCATGGGATAGTCCAAAATTGCCAACTTCCCGCCAAAGTGCTCGACCATCCCCTGAAGTCCCAGACAGACACCAAACACGGGCAGATGACGAGCAATGGCGGCGGCTATGGTGCCGGGAACGTTAAAGTCGCTTGGCGAGCCGGGGCCAGGAGACAGTACGACAAGGTCTGGGCGCAGTGCGTCAAATTCTTCGTGCGGAAAGCCGGCACGCAAGGTCAGCACCTCTGCGCCGGTCTGGCGGAAATAGTTTGCCAGCGTGTGGACGAACGAATCTTGGTGATCGATCAAGAGAATCCGTTTCCCTCGCCCAGGTTGCGCCGTCGCTGCCTTGGCCTCGACTGTCGCGCCGCGTGGGCGACGAATGGCGTCGATAAAGGCCGAGGCTTTGAGTCGAGTCTCACGCTCTTCCTCTTCTGGGTCCGAATCGTAGAGCAGGGTGGCACCGACGCGCACTTGGGCGATGCCGCCTTTGATACGAATCGTGCGTAGCGTCAGTCCAGTGTTGAGATTGCCGTCGAAGCCGATCAAGCCGATAGCACCACCGTACCACGCACGCGGCGATTTTTCGTGGTCTTCGAGAAACTGCATCGCCCAGGCTTTGGGTGCGCCGGTGACCGTCACCGCCCAAGTGTGAGCAAGGAAGGCATCGAGGGCATCGAACTCGTCGCGCAGATGGCCTTCGACATGATCGACAGTGTGAATCAAGCGTGAGTACATCTCGATCTGCCGCCGCCCAATCACCCGCACACTGCCAGGTTTGCAGATGCGCGACTTGTCGTTGCGATCCACGTCGGTACACATGGTCAATTCCGACTCGTCCTTGGCGGAATTGAGCAGTTGCAGAATTTGCGCGGCATCGCTGATGGGATCGTTACCACGCGCAACCGTTCCAGAGATCGGGCAGGTTTCCACGCGGTCGCCGTCTACGCGCACGTACATCTCGGGTGAGGCTCCGACAAGATACTCGTCGTGTCCAAGATTGATGAGGAAGCCGTAGGGTGCGGGGTTGCGCTCGCGCAGGCGACGAAAAATCTCCGAGGGCGGAGCAGGGCAAGGCTCGAAGAATGTCTGCCCAGGTACGACTTCAAAAAGGTCGCCACGCTTGAACGCTTCCTTGGCGAGGCGCACGCCGTCGGCATACTCGCCAGCCAGATGGTCGCAATTGCCTTCGATACGATCCGTGCTGAGGTAGGCTTGGGTGACCCCGTCACGCGGCAAACCGTGGGTCGAGACGCCGTTGACCTCAAACTCATAGCGGTGACGCACAGCCTGCTCGCGGCGATGGTCGATGATGATTAACTGATCGGGAATGTACAAGACGAGGTCGCGTTGATCTGGCGGGCGTTGCAGTTGCAAACGTAGCGGCTCGAACTGCAACGCCAAGTCGTAGCCGAAGGCACCGTAAAAGCCGAGGTGCTCATCGTCTGGGCTAGCGAACAGCTCGATGACCGCCCGCAGCGCCGAGAAGATGGACGGTTGTTTACTGCGTTGTTCCTCCGGGAAGCGGCCTTCTGGAGTGGCAATCACGCCGGAGAGTTCATCGGTGGTGAGTTCCGACTCGATCACCGCTGGCAAACTGCACACGGCATCGGCAATGGCAGGCAGCAGCACCCGCCCGCGCCGGTTGAGTGCGGTGAAGCGAAAGGTGCGCTCACGCGAGGTCAGGACCAGTGGCGGGTCGATAAACCCCAGGTCCCAGCGGGTGTAGCGTCCCGGGTACTCGTAGCTCGACGCCAGCAACACCCCACGCCGGCTATCGAGCGCGTCGATGATCGGCTCAATGGCATCTTCCATCGGGATGCCTTCGATGATGCGGCGGACATTGATACCGCCGTTGGTACGGTAGGTTTCTGAACTGGGATAAAACGCGGCTCTCGCGGCCATAGACAACTCCTTCTTCACGTCACCCTAGGAGCGTGGCCCCACAAAAGCGAAGGGCCGCAACCTCTGAGTTGAGGGCGGCCCTATAAATGCAGAAGCCGCCTCGACTGCAAGGCGGCTCCGTGGAAGTTTTCTGCACGACATCCCGGCCGCCTGTTAGGGCAGCCACCACCAGCAATCCTTCGGGGTCGAGGGGCGAGTCGTGTTCACGCGCGGCATGGTGACAGGTTGATAGGAGGGAGTCAAGGGTGGAGGGAAAGCTGTTAGCTATTAGCTGGGAGTTGTTGGCCGTTAGCTTTTAGTCGTTAGTTGTTGGTTGGCAGTTTGTAGCAGGAGGCCGATTTTTTAATGACGGTCATGAGATTGCTGATTGAATTGGATCATGCAATGGAGGGTGCCGCCTGGCTATACGGTCAGATGCGCGAATCCCAATGATGCGCTCACGATTGAGTGCTAGTGTTGTAACCGTTGCTCGTCCAGTTGCTGTGAGACCGAGAATGCGGAGTCCATCAGCGGACCATGTGAAATGATCGCTCCAGCAGTGTTGACGTGGGCTGAAGAGTAGAGTTTGTTCGAGTGAGGACGGGTCGAAGGCAACAAGCTTGTCCGCTTTTCGGCGATTGCAATGAAAGCATGCCAGGGCGAGGTTATTGAGGCTTTGATCTCCGCCGAGCGCCAAAGGGACGACATGATCGACCGTGAAGCGAACGTACTGCCATTGTTCTGAAGCATGGCAGTATTCGCACAGAAAAAGCGCTCTTTGGCGAACGTGCTGCTGAAGAGTGGCTGAGATTTTGCGGCGGCGGGACAATGGTCATCCGCCCTGTACGGTATGAGCCTGTCTAAGATTCCGCACCACACGATTCAAAAAACTGAGGTAGTCGTCGATCTCTTCGTAGCCATCCAATTCTTGCTCTTCTTGTTCGTTCAATCTTGACGCGCGTTGTTTCGATAGCAGCGCCTCGATTCTGGTTTGGACGGCTTTTGACGCCCGGAAGATCGGGGTGCCTTCTTCCAGTTCGATGCGCACGGCTCCATCCATTGGGAGCGAAGTTGGGAGACGGTCTAGACGAAGAGGAGGATAGTCGAAGGCAAAAGACATAGAACCTCCTCTACGCGAAGAAAGAACGGCTGGCAAGCGCAGTGGTGGGGCAGGCCAGAGACTGTTCCCGGCAACCGTTTGAAGAATGCTGATTCGTCATGATAGAAAACAAGGCATGGGGCTAAGAGAAATCTTGAATAGGTTCTGGCCTTGGTGGGAGCAGCTCTCGCAGGGAGCACGGGACAACATCATCGCTGCGTTCATTGTTGCGGCTATCCTTGGTGTGCTTGGGATTTTTCGTAAAGGGATTGCCCGCTTATTCTCGCGTTCTCCTATCGCTCAGCCTCCGCTGCCGCCACAGCCGATAACCATCAAAATCGAAAATCCTCCGCCAAGTGCGCCGCCTGTGCTTCCACCGGCTACGCCGCCAACCGATACGCCCGTTCCTGCTCCTGCGGTACCGCGCTCGCGGGCGGTGGCAGGGTTTGTCTCTCGTTATGACCGAGACGGGAAGGATGTGCTGGCATGGCTGAAGGAGCAACTGACACCCCAGAGTAGCCGGTTGGTGGTGTTATCCGGCCCCGGTGGGGTAGGGAAAACCACCTTGGCCATCGAAGCTGCGCGCGAGCTGTTGCCCACCTTTGCCCGTCGGGTGGTGTGGGTCAGTGCTGACGGACAGCCACAGTTCAGCTTTGCCTCGTTGCTGGATGCCACGGCGGCGCAACTTGGCTGGCCGCAACACCGGGCGCTTCCGCTGGAGCAAAAAGAAGAAACGGTTGGGTCATTGCTGGCAGCAGCCCCGGCGCTGATCGTGCTGGACAATTTCGAGACGGTTGCCCAAGCCGAACGGACCCGTTGCACCGAGTGGCTGCTGCACAAAACTGCCTGCCCGGCCATGATTACCTCGCGCGATTCTATCGGCGGGGCGCACAACAAGGAGGTTGGTCCGTTGTCAGAGCCGGAAGCGCAAGAGCTGCTGAAGCGGCTCCTCGATCAAGCGCGGAATCCTCAGCACTTTGCCCAAGTCGATCATGCTGCGCTGATTGCGGAGTCTGACCATATTCCGTTGCTGCTTGAGTGGGTGGTGAGTCAGGTTGATCTCTTGGGCGATGCAGAAACAGTGCTGCGCGAACTGAAACGCGGCGAAGGTTCCGCCACCCAACGAGTGTTCGACCGTTCCTTTGCCTTGCCGCAAGTGGGAGACGACGGACGGGCGGTGTTGCTGGCGTTATCGCTCTTCGTGCCCAGTGCTACTCGTGCAGCGTTGGCGGAAGTGAGTGGCTTGGGCCAAGACGCAACGCGCCTCACTACTGCCTTGTCCTCGCTCTTGGGGTTGTCGTTGGTGAAGCCGATGGACAGCGGGAAACGTTTCATGGTCGAAGGGCTGACCCGCGAACTGGCCAAGGCGCACCTCGCCCGCGACTCACGCGGGGACGCATTCCACCAACGCTTCATCACCTATTTCCTCCGCTACGCTGAGGCGCATCAAGCAACTACGCGGAAAGATCTCGACGCCCTGGAACAAGAAAAAGACAACCTTCTCGCTGCCCTGGAACTCGCCTTTGCCCAGCGTGCTTGGGAACAGGTGATCGCTTTGGCTGGTGTGTTGGTAAATCCAGTAGATGGGATGCTGAGCCTGCGCGGCTACTGGGAAGAGGTAATTCATTGCGGGGAGCGAGGGGCAGCAGCGGCGCAAGCGCTAGGAGACGAAGGGGCTGTCGCACGGTTCTCTGGGAACGTCGGGATGATAAAAATGCAGCGAGGAGAATATGACCAAGCACGCGCCGCCTATCAGCAGGCGCTGGAGGCATTTAAGAAACTGAAGTATGAACGCAGCGTTGCGGCCGTGTTGCACAACCTGGGGGCTATTGCTCAGGAACAAGGGGACTACGCGGAAGCGCGGCGGCAGTACGAGGAGAGTCTGAAGATCAAGCTGCAGTTGGGGGATCAGCAGGGCATTGCTGCATCCCTGCATCAGTTGGGCAGAATTGCCCAGGAACAATGGGACTACGCGGAAGCACTGCGGCAATCCGAGGAGAGTCTGAAGATCGCGCGGCATTTGGGGGATCAGCGGGGGATTGCCAGATCTCTGCATCAGTTGGGCATGATTGCCCAAGACCAGAGAGACTACGCGGAAGCGCGACGGCAGTACGAGGAGAGTCTGAAGATCAAGCGGCAGTTGGGGGATCAGCAGGGTATTGCTAGTTCGCTACATCAGCTGGGTATGCTAGCAGAGATCGCCGGCGACAAGGTGGAAGCGACGAAATTGTTTCGTCAGGCGTTGGAGATTGGGGAACGGTTGCGGTCGCCGGATGCGGAGATTGCGAGGGAGAGTTTGGCGCGGCTGGGGCAGGGGGACAGTGAGTAGTTTTTAGTTGGTAGTTGGTAGTAAGGAGTGATTAACGAGTGGATTTGATCTTTTGGATGAGGGCGTTGAGCATTCGTCGGACTTCGGTGAGTTCGTTTTCCAGTTTTTCATAGGTGGGGTGGGCGAGGAATTCGAGGTCGCGAGCGAGAAGAAGGTGGTAGTCCAACTCGTTTGCTGATCCCATAGCGATGTGAAGAAAGTGCGTCAGTTCGGCGATGCCGTTTCTTCCGCATCCTTCTGCGATATTGGCGGGGATGGACCCGCAAGCTCGCCGAATCTGACTGGTCAGGCCGTACAGCTCGGTTTTGGGAAACAACGCCGTCGCTCGATAAACTTCTAGCGTGAACTGATGCGACCGTTCCCACACCTTCAATTTACGGTAGTCCTGCACAGCCCATCCCTCTGAACTAACAACTACCCACTAATCACTACCCATTAATAACTACCCACTGCCTCACCCCTTCGGCATCCCCAACACCCGCTCACCGATGATGTTGTGCTGAATCTCGCTGGTGCCGCCGGCGATGGTGTATTGCCGGGCGCTGAGCACGCGGTTGTACCAGCGCGGGGCGTCTGGCACTGCATCGGTGGGTTCGTTGAGCAAGCATTGGTCGCCGAGGAGTTCGCTAGCAAACAGGGCGATGCGTACGCCGAGTTCGGAGCCGCACAGTTTTAGCATTGAGCCTTCCGGTCCCGGTGGCAGTCCCCGTAACTGACGGCTCAAGGTGCGCAGTCGGGTGAGCCGCAGGCTTTCGCATTCGATCATGAAATGAGCGAGCTTTTGCCGCACCCAGGACTGTTCCCACGCGAGCTGACCGTTGACTTCTACTCGTTTGGCTAATTCCGCGAGCCGCGTCACTTGATCGGAATAGTTGCCGCCACCAGCGATGGCGCGCTCGAACATCAGGGTGGTGATGGTCACTTTCCAGCCTTGGTTCTTGGGTCCGACGAGGTTGGCCTTGGGCACGCGCACCTCCTCGAAAAATACCTCGTTGAAATGGGCGTGACCGTTAGCGAGCACCAGCGGACGCACGGTGATGCCGGG
>SYOC01000243.1 GCA_005804965.1 Pseudomonadota bacterium | reverse complement strand
CATGGCGGCATCGGTTTCACCTGGGAGCATGACATGCACTTCTGGTTCAAGCGTGCGAAGTGGAACGAGTTCGCATTTGGTGATGCTGTTTACCATCGCGAACGGTTGGCGCAGATCGACGGGTTTTAAGGGAGTCAGATTGCCTCTCTACGGCAACGGCGCACGGTAGTAGCCGCCACGTGCGCCTGGCTTGCCGATATCCGCGTAGACAATCTCATGGCTATTGAGCTTCATCGTGTGGGCGGTGGAGCCGACTGGGAGCACGTCGGTCTCTCGCCCCGATTGCAGATCAAGCAACACCCAGTCGGCGGTGCGGTGGCTGCCGTAATCGCGATAGACGACCTTAGTGCCGGCAATAGCACCCTTGGCTTCGCGTTCGCCCCGCGTGAGCTGAGTTTGGTGTCCGGTGAGGAGATCGGCGAGGAAGATATTGGTCTTGCCCTGCTCGCCGAGAGCATTGTTCTTGCCGTCTGCCCAGATGAGGAGGTCGCCGGACAAAGCTGGCGAATGAGCAGAGGTCAACGGCGGGCCGTTGGAAATCCGCACCTCTTTGTTGCGGCTTAGATCGAACACGAACACATCCGTGTCGAACTTTCGTCCCGAAGTATCAAAGCGGGCGTCCGCCCAAGCGATCCAATTGCCGGCGATATCCAAGGTACGCGGTTCCTGTGCGGTCGTATGCACGAGGCGTGCGACATTGGTGGCGAGATCGTAGGCGCGGATTTCGAAGGGTTTCGTGGGTGACGGGCGCTCTACCCACATGACCACATTGCCGGAAATTGCCACTGCGTACTTGGGGATCGTCGGCGTTTGCGTCAAACGCAGTTCAGTCTTAGTGGTAAAGTTGTAAGCATACACGTCCCAGCCGAGGGTCGTGAGTTTATAGCCGAGATACGCGAGATGGTTGCCGGAGATATCGGGAAGTAGTTGTTCGTAGGGCTGACCATAATGCGAACCGATCCGGCGGATTTTGTCTTTGATCATCTGGCCGCTGACCAAGTCAAAAGAGCCAACAAAAAACCCTTCGGCTTTATTTCCCATGTGGCTCAGCCCAAGCCGCTCATCAGACAGGTTGAAAAACTGGCTGACTTCCGTGATCCACAATTTTTTGGTGTCGAGGCGTTGAAACGTCAGGCCTTGTGCGAAGACGGCGACAGGGGAGCAACAGAAAAAGCCGAGGAGCAACAGGACGCTCAGGTTGAGGCCAAGCGTGGGGCGAAGCCAACGAGCATGACGCAACAGCACGATAAACCTCCTCACAACACACCTCCTCCATCTTGCTCCATCTTGGGTGGGCGCGAAGCTGCACATGGAGACACCGCATCCTAGAGACCGAGAGTGGGTAATCAAGAGGGGAGGTCCTTCTCGTACACACGATAGGTCTTGTATGGCCGTGCCCCGGAGCGTTCTAACCCGCGACGCATGAGGCGATTGTCTTCCAGAATCCATGAACACTCGACGCGCGGAAACCCGAGTGCCGGGGCAATATGCCACAGGTGCAGATACAGCATGGCGTCGAGGCCCAAACGGCGGAACGCTGGCTTCAGCCCCAATGCGAGGACTCGTGCCGTGTCGATGCGCCGCCGGTACCACAGCAGCTTCATGAAACCGAACGGCAATAAGCGCCCGTTGATATGGCGCAACGCCTGATTGTAGTCTGGCAAGGCCAAGGCAAAGCCGATGGGTTCATTGTTGCTTTCGGCGAGCAGACACAGGCCCGGGTTGCCGACTCGGCGTAATTGCTGGGCCAAGTCCGCCGTTTCTTCTGGCGTCATTGGCACGAATCCCCAATTTCGCTCCCAGGCACTGTTATAGACTTCCAGTAATGCGGCCACGTCGCGCTGAAAATGCGTGACACTGATAGGGCGGATAGTGATGTTGTAGCGTTGTTGCAAACTCGCGACTCCGCGTACGAGCCGTGCTGGCGGCGTAGTGTCGTCGATCAGGTAGGCGATCAAATCCTTGGCTTTGGTGTAACCGGCGGACGTGAGGAGATCGCTGTAATAGGGCGGGTTGTACGGCATCATGACGACCGGCGGCGTGGTGAACCCATCGACCAGCAGCCCGCATTCTTCATTGGTCGAGAAGTTCATCGGACCTTGGATGCGCCGCATCCCGCGTTCGCTCGCCCAACGTTCTGCCGTCGCTAATAGCTCGTCGGCAACCTGCGGATCGTCCATGCTCTCAAAGAAGCCAAAGAACCCGGTGGGGTCGTCGTGAAAGCGCACGTACTGATGATTGATGACTGCCGCGATGCGCCCGACGATTTCACTGCCGCGCCGGGCCAGGAAGTAGGCCACCTCAGCATGGTGATGAAACGGATGCTTGCGCGGATTGAGCAGCTTCTTGAGATCGAGGAGCAGCGGTGGCACCCAGCACTGATTTCCGCGATAAATGCGCCACGGCAGGCGAATGAATTCGCGCAGGTCGCGGCGAGTGGCGACCGGGGTGATATGTAGAGGCTCAGGCATACTGGAGGTGGACGCTGCCAGCGCAGGAATGAAGCGACGGACTGAGCGCCGCTTGACGGCGCTCGTAGGGGCTACATGGCTTCGCGCAATTTGAGTCCTTGAGCAAACAGATCCAGAACGTAGTCAATCTGTTCGTCAGTATGGGACGCCATCATCGAGATGCGCAATCGACAGGAATGCATGGGCACTGCCGGTGGAATAACCGGGTTGGTGAATACGCCAGCATCGAACAACATGCGCCATTGCATACCCATGACCGCGATGTTGCCGACCGAGACCGGAATGACCGGGGTCTCACTGTCTCCGATGTCGTAGCCGAGGCTTTTGAGGCCATCTTGCATGCGCCGGGTATTGCGCCAGAGGGCTTCGCGTAGCTCTGGCTCTTCTTTGATGACATCAATGGCAGCTAAGACGGTTGCCAGAGAAGCTGGCGGCATGCTGGCGCTGAAAATGAGTGCACGGGCGTGATGTTTGAGATAGTGAATGACAGGCTCAGCCCCAGCCACGACGCCACCAATGGATGCCAGCGATTTCGAGAACGTGGCCACGATCAACGACGTTTGCGCGTCCAAGCCAAAATGTTGCGCCGTTCCACCACCGTGCTCGCCCAGCACGCCGAGCGCGTGTGCATCATCGACGAGGATATCGGCGTCGTAGGCTTCGGCCAGTTCGGCCATCTTCGGGAGGTTGACGATATCCCCTTCCATGGAGAACACGCCGTCAGTCACGATGAGCTTCCCGGCATCGCGTGGTGCTTGCGCGAGTTGTCGTTCCAGCGCCTTCATATCGTTGTGGGCGTAGCGGCAGACTTTGCCGAAGGTGAGGCGCGTGCTGTCCACGAGGCTGGCGTGGTTGAGCTTATCCATGTAGATGTAGTCGCCTCTGCCAACCAGCGTCGAGACCGTACCCAAGTTGGTTTGATAGCCGGTACTGAACACCAGCGCGGCCTCTTTGCCAAGAAACTCCGCCAATCGGTCTTCCAACGTTTCATGTAGGTCCAGCGTACCATTGAGAAAACGGCTCCCGGTACAGCCGCTGCCGTAGCGGTGCAGTGCGGCTTGTGCCGCCTCTAGCACTTTGGGATGGTGAGTGAGACCGAGATAATTGTTCGAGCCCATCATGATTTTGGGCTCGCCATTGATGATGACCTCCGCTCCCGAGGACGACTCGATCGGTATAAAGAACGGATAATATCCTGCGGCTTGTGCCTCACGAGCACGTGTAAAACGAAGGCTTTTCTCAAGAAGGTTCATCCCTTGCCCCTCTCCATGACGGTCGCCATCCTCCTGACGGAGGAAACGCCGCCCACTCTCCCACTGCGGGCTCTTTCGCCGCCTTCCAGAGGAAGCGGTCTTCCGATCCCGACGTCATAGCCAGCCTTGATCGCGATACCAGGCTGCTGTGCTTGTTAGTCCAATTGGTAGCGAAATCTGCCCCTCAAAGCCCAGATCTTGCTTAGCGGCGTCAGTTTCACACAACCACCCGGAAGCCAGAATCTCCCTTGCTTTCTCCCGGTTGAAAATGGTTGCGCGTCCAATAGTCTTCGCCCCGAACTCGCTCGCGGTAGCGGCCATCCGCATGCCCCATGCCGGTATGCGGATGGCACGTACGCGCCGACCGACAGCATGGGCCAGCCAGCGGGCAAATTCTCCCAGCGTGTAGGGCTGCGCTTCCGCAACGTGATACACTCCAGAAGCCCGGGGGGCGGTGGCGGCTAACCGCAGGGCGTCCACCAAGTCACTGACATGAATAAATTGTAAGAAACGGTCTGGCCCTTGCGGTACGAGCATCACTCCGCGCATCGCCAGCGCAAAACATAAAAAAAGATCGCGGTCCCTGGGGCCATAGACCGCCGGGGCACGCAACATGACGACTTCAAAATCTTGGGTCGATTGCTGACAAAAGGCTTCACCAGCCAGCTTACTGCGTCCATAGGCGGTGATTGGGCAAGGCGAGTCAGCAAGCTGCACGGGTTTTCCTGGGAGCGCTGGCCCGGCTGCTGCCAGCGAACTTAAATAGACCAACCGACGTGGGCGGGGCTGCGCCGCGCACATCGCTGTGATGAGACGCTGCGTGCCTTCGGCATTGGCCTGAAAGTATTCCGGCGTAGAGCGGGCACGAGTCACGGCCGCTAAATGAAAAACGGTAGTGACGCCAGCAACTGCACGGGTCAATGCCGCGTGGTCGTGGAGATCCCCCTCAATGATCTCCACCTCGCGAGGGAGATGAGCACGACTGCTCGTCTTCCTCATCAGGACCCGTACGCGGAGGTTCTGACGGCACAGTGCCTCGACAAGATGGGAGCCGACAAAGCCGGACCCACCAGTCACACATACGCTGCCCTGTGAGAGGAATTCTCTGCTGATATCAGACTCCATGCTGTCCACGGAAAAATCGAATCTTCAAGAAGGTCGCTAGGGTAGATAACAAACTTCACGGACTTTACCAAGTGCCACGGAGAAAAGAAAGCCGCTCGGTCTGTCAGTCCAGCAGTCTAGCAGTCTGTCGGTCGAACAGTCTGGTCGTTGTCCCGCCCTGGCGGACTTTCCCGCCCTTGATTCATCATTTCTGCATTCATCGTTCCTTATTTCCTCCTTGACACTCTTCCGCCGCTGCCCATAAGATCGTCGCACTTCTCTTATGCAACGTACATTCTCGGTTGCTGAGCTTCGTCGTGAATTTGCCTCGGCGTTTCCTCCGAATCCTGCGATCTATTGGAGCGATCTGCTCGCTTCGTCCATTCTCGGGTGGTCGGCCTTGGTGCTGGCGGCACGCATGCCGTGGGGGGCGGTGGTGCATGTCTGTGTGACGACGGTGGCGGTGCTGGCTTTGCTGCGCGCGTCTATTTTCATTCACGAAATCGCGCACTGCAAAGAAGGGGCGCTCCCTGGGTTTGTCGCTGGCTGGCATCTGTTGGTTGGGTTTCCGTTACTCTTACCGAGCCTGATGTACGTTGGCTCGCATAATGAGCATCATCGCCAGCAGACCTTCGGCACGGTAGATGATCCAGAATATGCGCCGCTCGCTCATTGGTCACCCTGGCGCATTCTCTGGTTTGTGCTGTCGGTGAGCTTCGTCCCCGGGTTGTTGTGTCTGCGCTGGGGCATTGGTGGCCCATTGGCATGGCTGATTCCTCCATTGCGACGAGTGCTGGTGGCGCGGGCTTCGACGCTGGTCATTAATGCCGCCTACCGTCGTCCGATGCCGACCGGGAAGCAGGCGTTGCGGTGGACAAGGCAGGAAGTGGCGGTGGCTTTCGTCGTGTGGAGCAGTGTCTTGGGCGTTATTCTGGGTTGGTTCCCGCTCCGCTGGCTGGGTCAGTGGTACGTGGTGGCAGCCGGTGTGGCGATGGTCAATCAGGTGCGGACGCTTGCCGCTCATCGTTACGATAACGAGGGCATGCGACTCGATGCGTTGGCGCAATTAGCAGATTCGGTCACGTTACTTGGGCGGTTGGCCGGGCTCGTAGCGCCGGTTGGTCTGCGTTTTCACGCGTTGCATCATATTCTTCCTACCGTGCCGTATCATAGCCTCGGAGCGTTGCATCGGCGGTTGCTCGCTGCTTTTCCTGGTGACTCTCCTTACCGTCGCACCCAAGAGCAGGGGATCGTTGCAGCGGTGCGTACTCTTCTCCGTCCGACCGCAGCCGCGGCTCCCGCCGCGTTTACCGCAACTCCCGCCGCGCGAGAACTCTGAAGATGACTGGCCAACCCCAAATCAGCGGATATTTGCGTTGCCGTTCGGTCAATTCGATCTGAACGCCGGTGTGGCGGTGGAACTTCCACAGAACGTAGGGCAGCCAATCGCCAAACGTCAGTGCTGATTTCAGCAGCCGGATGGCGTAGAGAATTTTCGCCAGTGGCAGCCGCCGGTGCCACATGGTGCGGAAGCGCTGGCGTTGCGCCGGTGGCATGGTCATCGACAATTGCCGGTCGGTAGCGACCACCTGGAGCATGCCGCGTTGCTCCAACAGCAACAGGGCCTCCTGCGCGACTTGATCATACCGGTTTGGCGCGGCGGCATAGAGGCTGCGAATGGTTTCCGGGCGTTCCGGGCGCAGTTCCGAGCGATAGGTTTCCTGAAACCCCTGTTGCCAGAGGTCTTCCGCTGCACAGTTGAGCGTGCCGTCTGGTGCCGCCAGCTCGGCGGTCGCGTAGGTCATGAACGTGAGGACCGATTCTACCGCCGACTGGAGGACCATAGCGCGGGCCTGTTCATCACGGGCATAGACCAACACAAAGGGTTGTGAGAACCGCCCCCAGACGATGGCATGGCGACTAGCCGTGCTGGCAGCGTCATGAAAATCGGCAGAGGAAAAGATGCCATATTTCATCCGCAGAGCGTGGTTGTCGTGCTGACCTTCGACATAGAAGACATTGGGCGGGAGGATGGCGTTGACGCAGGCGAGCAGCCGTGAGGCATATGCTGCGCGGTACGAGTCCACCACCACATGAAAGTCGAGCACGCCTTCCAGCGTGTTTTTGCGCAAGCACGAGCCGTAGAACAGCACAGCGGCAACGGCATCACCGTGGCGGCGGCGAATGTCGTTGCTCAAGGCGTGAACGGCGTCGGGAACCGGGCGGGCCAGTTCTGCGGCGATGATCTGTGCGAGAGGAGCCGCGAGCAGTGAGGTGGTGGTCATACGTGTGGACTGTCCGTGCGTGGCATCGGTTTTAGGTGTGAGTTTGCACGAAACGCAGCCGCTGGTCTGTCGTCATGCGGACAATGCGCCCAGGCTGCGGGGCGAAGAGTTCGCCATCCAGCAAGAGGCCGCAATCCAAATGCAGTTCGAGTTGATGCGCGTTGCCACTAAAATACCCGGCGGCTTCGGGATGCGCATAGGGAGCCTGCCCGCGCAGGATGCGCAAGACCGCGCCTGGAGTACGTCGTGCGCCTGGGGCAATGGCCGTGCAATGAATCGGTGCCGATTCCGTGCCCCAGAAGGGGCGGAGGTTGAAAAAAAGTCGATTGAGCGTCGTGGCCATGAAGAGCAAGAACCTGTCCCAGTGCTTGCGCGATTGATCGAGAGTGACGGTCATGCCATCTGGCATCAGTATGCCGCTTTCCGAGCCAAACGCGGCGCGGGCCACCATGCTGCCGAGAAACATGGCGGCACCCGGCAATCCTTGCAAGCGCCGCTTGGGCAAGACCTGATGTTTGCGCTCGATGGCGCGATGCAGCAAGCCCACACCGAAGAACATGCCGAACTGTGGTGCGGCTTCTGGGTCGTACTCAACACGCAGCACCGGCTGCTGGACGACGCGGTTGAGCAATGAGCCGTCGCGTGCCGCCGTGAGGAGCGTGGTCAAGGCAACCACTGGGTCGGGGTGACTGCCCAACACCAACGCATTCATGTTGGTGCGACCTCCACGCAGCGGGGCAATCAGTGGCAACGCGGGAAAACGTCCGTCGCGGAGCAGTTCCGTCAACGCATGTTGTAACGTACCGTCGCCACCGTTGACGGCGAGCACCTCCATGCCTTTGTCTGCCAACAACTCCAGCGCTTCGCGCACATGCTGATAGCTGTCTGTCTCGATATGGAGAATGTCGGGGCGACTCTTGAGAAAGGTCAGCACCCGCTGCAAGCGTGCATTTTTGCGCCCGGCGCGGAGATTGGTAAGGACACACACACGCACAGAATCGTTTACCTTGTCGGGAGCGGATTCAGGAAGGTGACTGCCGTGACCCCAGTGCCTTGGTGTTCGACAGGCGAGGACGAACGCACCAGCGTCGGTGTGTCCTGTGGTGCGGGCAGCGTCATGGTAAACGACGATAGCGCCCAGATGCGACGAGGATGGAGATTGAAGGCCGTGCTGGCGAGCCACCGCAAAGGAGTTGATAAGTGTTCCAGGGGATCGTGCCGCAACACCTCGCGTTCAAGCTGTATTCGGCCACCCAGCGTTGGACTGGTGAGCTTGAGTTCACCGGGAAGGGGATAGCCAGGGTCTTTTTTTCCGCCCAGCGTGTGCTCGAACACGAGATCGGGTGTGAGCGCTTCACGCGCCGGTGCCGCTGGTTGTGGCAATACGAACCAGCGCACGTTCGACCCAGCAGGAGTGGTGAGGTCGATCCCATAGCAAGGAAAGGTCGTATCCAAGGAGAAAAATTCCACGCGGCGAATCGCCAACGAAGACGCCATTTTTTTCATCCAGCTATGCGTCGCTGCGAGGGTGCCTTGTACAGCCAGCGGCTCGGCCATGCCTTTCGTCCAGATCGTGCCTTCGACTGGCGTTGCTGCGGCAAGCAAATCGAGAGAGTAGCCGGATTGGCTGAGCGTATCTGACCACAGTGCCGCGCCGTCGGGACGAAAGCGTAGATCGGCACGCACCTCTTTCTTGTGAATCAGCACGCGATACTGCGGCCCATGCAGGTCCAGAGTGCTGCCGCCGACCTCCAAGCGCAGGCGATCCGCAGAGAGTTGCCAGCGGCCTTCCCGCCGACCATTCCGAAACGGTGCGATGGTTCCGTCTGGAGCAATCACGTGCCCGATAGCGGCGGCGCTACGGTCGCCCCAACCGAGATTGGTGATGAGAAACTCGACGAACAACAGATGCCCGGACGAGAATCGTGCCGTGACTTCCCAATGTTCAGATGCTGATTCTTGTGAGAGGAGGCGGGCGGCTGGCGTGTCGTGCGTGTCTTCCTTCACCGGCGCTGCTGCCTGTCCCGATTCCCAGTGAACGAACACGACACCAAGCCAGAACGATAGGGCGACGAGAAGAGTGATCGAATGTGTCATGCGACCTCAAACACAGGTGTCTCAGGCAAGGCTCTGCGAAGGTCTGTCGGTCGTATGTTCCGGCGTAGCGGCGGGCGACGGTGCTTGGCCTTGCCATTCTTCAATCACCCCACCTTGCCAGCGCAAGAAGAGAGCGTGCAGCAAGCGCACGGTATGAAAGCCGATAGAGAAGAGCGTCCACGCCGCAACCAGCAAGAAACCCCAATCCGGACGGCCACACATCGTGCCCGCCGTCAACAGGAGGAGGTTTGGGTTGCGCCGGGCGGTAATCGTGCGAAAAAACGAGTCAAGTGGCTGCCAACAGTGGATTTCCATCTTGAACGCGAGCATGAACGCGCCTTCCAGCAGCCGCCCGACGATGTACCCGACCACGACAATGGCTGTTGCTGGTGCCAGTGCGAACGTTGCCGACGGCAGACCGAGCGCCCATGCCAGATACCAAAACGGCGGGTGTACGAGGTCTAACCCGTGATCGAGCACATGCCCGATAGGGCTTGAAGTGAGCGTCACGCGGGCCAGTTTGCCATCGACAGTATCGAGAAAGGTCATCACCCAGGCAGCGAGCAGGCCGAGGCCAAAATGGCCGGTGGCAAACAGCCAGGCGGCGGCAACCACCAGCACCCAGCTCCACAGCGTGACGGTATTCGGCGTAATCCCGGCATTGGCCAGCCAGCGCACTACGATACTCGCTGGCACCGGCCACACCCACTTCGTCACCAGATCGGTGATGCCTTTGTACGAGGCGGCGAAGAGATGTGCCTCGATATCAGGGAGCAGCTCCAGACGGATAGGTAAGAGGTGTGGTGGGTCGGCTTTGCGTAACGTTGCTGTATAAGCCGGGACCAGAGTCTGCGGCGTTACGATTTGTAACCCGGTGGCACGGGTCGCCACATCTTCCAGATCTGCCATATCTTTTATGTTCGCCGTGGTGAACAGCGAGAGCAGCGCTGGTAAACGCGAGCCAGGCAGGTGTGCAGCGACGGGCACGCCTTCCGCCATTAAAAGCGTGTTGGGCGTGGCGATCAACGCCTGAATCAACCTCGTATCGAACACATAGTCGGCACGTAACACGAGGCAGGCTTCTTGCGGATGCGCGGGGCTGGGGATGGGACCGCTGCCAATGCGACCTGGCGGACAACCGGCTGCCAGCAGGGCACGGCGCAGCCGTTCCGCTGGGGAAATGCCCCAGATTTTCACCGGAGGATGCGAGGGCAACGTGAGAATCCAAGTGCGCAGGGCGTGAGGGAAATCGGTGCTAGCCATGCCTGTTCGTCCGTAGTGTTGGGGTCTTAGCACAGCAGGGGGAGGGATGGTATAGGCTGTGCCCACAACACTAGGCTAAAAAAGACTCGTGTTTACTCTTGCGCATCTTTCCGATTCTCACACCACACCCGTGCGTATCCCCAACTTCCGCGCCCTGCTGAGCAAACGTCTGCTCGGTTGGCTGAAATGGGTGCTGGAACGACGACATATCCACCGGCCTGAAGTGCTTGCTGCTCTGACGGCTGATCTCAAACTCACGCGCCCTGACCATATTGCCATCACCGGCGACCTCACAAACCTAGGGCTAACGGAAGAATTTGCTGCCGCCGGTGCGTGGCTACGGCAACTCGGCGACTCCCGGCTGATATCGCTGGTGCCCGGCAATCACGATGCCTATGTACCCGAGCCTTGGGAGGCCGCATGGCAGCACTGGCAGGAATATCTTGAATCTGACGCCGCGCACGGTGCGCTCGTGCCTCCCCAGGCTTCGTTTCGCGAGTTGGCCCGCACCTATTTCCCCAGCCTGCGGATTCGCGGTGGCGTGGCGCTGGTTGGCATATCCACCGCGCGTCCCGTCGGGCTGTTTCGTGCCGGCGGTGCGGTCGGTGGTACTCAGCTGCGGCGGCTCAAGAAAATCTTGCATGCTCTCGCAGAAACAGACTTATGCCGCGTCGTACTCATCCATCATCCGCCAAATCACGATGACTGGACGTTACGGCGTGGGTTGGGCGATGGGCACGCGCTCTGCGAGGTCTTACAAAAGACCGGAGCCGAGCTGATTCTGCACGGCCATTGGCACACGACCAATCGCGAAACTCTGCACGGGTTGCACGGACCGATTCCCATCGTCGGCGTGCGTTCAGCTTCAGACTGCACCGGGCGGCCACAGCGCAGTGCGCAATATCATCTCTATCGGATCGAGCAGCAGCCGTCGGCTTCAGGACGGCCACAGTTCCGCATCACCTGGGTTGTCCGCCAGTACGACCGCGCCCGGCATCAGTTTGTTGAAGGAGAAGAGCGGGTGCTGGGGGAAGAATAGGCATCCGGTTGCGGAGTCTCCGAGTCTTGCCGCCCCAGGACAAGGTTGCTATGTGTTGGCGAGCCTCGTCCTTCGTCTATGGGAATTTTGTGAGTTGTCCAGAGCGCTGGCGCTAAACGTAGAGGCAGAAACGGGGACCCGTCCCTGGCCGTCATTCCCGCGCAGGCGGGAATCCAAGTTGTTGTCCCCTGGATTCCGGGTCGCGCGGTGCTCGCCCGGAATGACGGGCTGCCACGAGTATCCGGCACGGGTTAAGCGTTTTGTTTCTGAGCAGCGCAGCAATCTCGCTCGCTTTAGTGCAAAAGAAAAGGGTTGTGCATGGCCGATCATGTCTTCGTCTGTTATGCCCGAGAAGATGAGTCATTCGTGCTGCCCCTCGTGCGTCAGCTCAAGGAGCGCGGCATAACGATATGGATGGACAAGCTCAACCTTCGTCCTGGTGAAGATTGGGATTACGCCATCGACAAAGCGTTGTACGAATGCGCGGCATTTCTTTTGGTGCTGTCGCCCCCGCCGTCTTCCATCATCGTTCCGCCGCCGCCGCCCGTGCTGGCTCCGACCTTTCGCAACTCTATCGGCATGGAGTTCGTGTTGATTCCTGCTGGCGAATTTCGTATGGGGTCGGAGAACGGAGAGGATCGAGAGCAGCCGGTGCATGTGGTGCGGATCACCAAGCCCTTTTACCTGGGCAAGTACCAAGTCACTCAGGGGCAGTGGGAGGCAGTGATGGGAAACAACCCGAGCCGTTTCCCAGGCGACCCGAACCGTCCGGTGGAACGAGTGTCGTGGGAGGACACCCAAGAGTTTCTGCGTCGGCTTGGCGAGCAAGAGGGCAAGCCGTACCGATTACCGACAGAAGCGGAGTGGGAGTACGCCGTGCGGGCGGGTTCGACTGGGGCGTATTGTTTTGGGGATGATGTGAATCAACTGAAGGACTATGCGTGGTACGACGCGAATGCGGAAGGCACGACCCATCCTGTCGGGCAACTCCAGCCGAATGCGTGGGGGTTATATGATGTACACGGGAATGTGTGGGAGTGGGTGCAGGATTGGTATGGGAGCGACTATGGACAAAGCGGGAGAGTTGACCCGAAAGGAGCGGAGACAGGAAAGTATCGGGTGTTGCGTGGCGGTTCGTGGATCAATGGGGCCCCGAATCTGCGCGTCTCCGACCGCTTCTGGAACTTCCCTGGCTACCGCCTCATCGACTTCGGTTTTCGTTGTGCCGTGTAGAAAGCTGTTCTGGATTCTGAGTTCTGGCATGCTGGATTCTGGGGTCCAGGGGCGGTAGCCCCTGGTCGCGAAAAAATGTCTGTGCAGGGAGGAGTCCATCTCATATGAACGACACCTATACCGCCGTTATCAAACATTGCGATCCTTGGTGGATTGGCTGGATTGAGGAAGTGCCAGGGGTGAACTGCCAAGAGGCCAGTAAGGCCGAGTTGCTGGAAAGTCTCAAGATTACACTGCGGGAGATGTTGGAGTTCAATCGTCAGGAAGCTCTGGATGCAGCCGGTGACATTTTCGAGGAGGAACCGGTTGCCCTATGAAACGAGGCGACCTCCTCCGTCATCTCCGCGATCATGGTTGTGAGCTGTTGCGTGAGGGAGGACGGCATTCGTGGTGGCACAATCCGATCCTCAATAAACGGTCTTCAATACCGCGACATAACGAGATCGACGACGATCTGGCACGAAAGATCTGTAAGGATCTGGGTATTCCTCGCGTGAAGTAGTCATCTTTGAACAGCGATACCGCAAGATCGAGGAAAACCCCTCATTCGATTCGGTCTTCGCCGCCCCTCCTTCATCCTGCCTTTTCTCGTCCCTCCACAATCCGCGTCACCGTCGCCAAATCGTCTAAGGTATCCACGTCGATAGCGCACTCGGGAAACGGCATCTGCACGGCAGCCGCCCGTGTACCAATGACTCGTGAGGCACGGAACACTACAGTGGCGAGGTCTGGCCGCCGCAGCGCAAACCGCAGCAAATTCACCAGCCCGAAGGTGCCAATCAAGCGCCAGGGGCGTTTGCGAAACTGTCCGGCGTGATTCCAGAACCGCACCGCCGCCAAGGCGGACGGAGTCAGCAGCGCGAAAAGATTGGTGCCGCAAAAGCTGTCATCCCTGAGCGGGAAGAAACTGCGCTTGGAATGAGGATACTGACGACGAAAGGTGGAGGCGGCCACGATCCCGACGGCGACATCGGCTGCGGAACGAGACGCTGCCGAGCAAAAGTAGTCCACCATTTCGGCAGTCAGCAGTGGATGGTCCGCCGTGGTCACAAGCACCGGGCGGTGCTGATCCTGACGGCTGACATACTGCAGCACGCTCTCGCTGGGGGATTTCCCAGTCGTGGGATAAAAGCTGAGTGCGCCGGATTGAGCGAGGTCGTGGAGTTCATTGAGGTCAGCAAAAGCACTCGGGTCGTCGGTGCAGATGACGATGTGGTGGACAGTGGGTGTTGCACGGAGCGTGCGCACCACGCGCACGATCATCGGCGCACCGGCCACCGGCACCAGCACTTTGTGGCTGCATCCAGCGCTGAGCGCGATGGGGTCGATTGGTCCACGGCGACCGGCGAGTAACAGGGCGGTAAAGGAAGATGTGGTCAGAAGGAAAGCTCCTGTTTAGCGGGTGCATAACAATCTCTTGGCAAAAGCCTTCTCAAACTCTCCCTGGATTCCGGCTT
>SYOC01000242.1 GCA_005804965.1 Pseudomonadota bacterium | reverse complement strand
TGCGCACCATCGACCGATTGATAGCGTTGTACAGCCGGTCAGACAATCGCGTGCCAGCTTTGGGATCAAACGGCGGCGGGGCAATGATATACAAAATGATGGGATGCAGGGTCACGACACTGATCGAGATGGTGAACACCCAGAAACTCGACACATAGGCCAGTTTCTGAATCAGCGGGATATGCGCCAGGGCGAGAGTGAGAATCGCAAGCCCGTCCGAAGCAATGGAAACCAGCGCCGGGCTAAAGAGGCTCAAGTAGGAGGAAAGAATAGCCTCCTGTTTGTTCTGCAGTCGGTGGTATTCTTCGTGATAGCGCTCCATCGACTGGACGGAATGCGACAGCGCCCGAGCAGTAATGAGCACCAGCACGACGAGTACGAGCGGGTCGAGATTAAAGCCAAAGTACCCAGCAAACCCTAACGCCCATAATGAACTCAGCGCACCGGAAAAGAGGGGCACCCACACGCCCGTCAGCGTACGAAAGTAAAACCAGAGCATGAGAAGAATCACCACCGTCGTCACGGTAATGACGGCAAAGATGGCATTCTTATAACTGAAGATCCACGAATAGAGCATAGGAAAGCCAGCGATGTACACGGTGTGCTTTCCGTCTTTTTCGACCTCGGCACGGATACGCAACATGCGTTCATGCAGGTTACGGAAATCTACCCCTTCTTCCCAAAATCCAGCGGTGATAAGGGCTGCCCGGTTATCTGGCGAAACATAGAAGCCGTGTACCCCTTCGTTGGTGTATACAGCCTTCTTGATCGCCTTGATGTCCTCGGGCGTCCGTGGCGGCCCTGGGTACATGATGGGATAGGCGGTAATGATCGCCCCACGAATACGGATGTTGCGCATCTTTGGAGAGGTGAGGGACAAAAGCTGATAGGGATTCACGCCAGCGGTTTCTAGCGTCTGGAGGGTGGCCCAATTGAGCTTATTGATCGTCTCGACGTTGAAGATGTCGCCCTCCTTCACTTCAATCGCCATAACCAAGACGTTGGCAGTACCGAACATGCGGCGATACTGTTGATAGAGCTGAATATAAGGATGACCGGGCGGATACAGATCGAAGAAATTCGTGTTTACTCGCATCCCCGCAGCATAATAGCCAAGCACCAGGGTAATAAAGGCTAATCCAGTGAGAATTGGCCAGCGGAATCTCAACAGCACCTTGATGTACGCTTCCATCCAGCTTCGTGGCAACATGCGAGGGTCCCTCCTTCATAGGTTGCAGCGCTCAGTCGGCGCTTTTTAGGAAGAACCCTAGCACAGGCGCAATAAAAAAGCCTAAAGAGTGCAAAACGAAAGGCTGATGGTTTGCGAAAGAAAGCGAACGAAGAGCTAACGGAACCAAAAAATGAATCGGAAAGTCGGAGAATCGAGGTAGCGGTGCAGGCGAAAACTGGGGAATTGCTCAAGTCTCCCTTCTCCGCCTCTTGTACGGTGTTGCTCTCTTATTCCAGCCCTACGCGACGCAGGTTGAGCAAGAGCCGCTCTCGTTGCCTAGCGTTTTGATGGGGGAAACGTGCTCTCAGTTGGTCCACTGAAAGCTGAGGATGAAACTGTAACCCCTCAACCAGCGTGGCTTTGGCCGCTTTTTCCAACCCGAGATTGCTGTACGCCAACGCCAAATGGAGACGAGCAAGCAGCAAATGGGGGTTACGGATGAGTGCGCGGTGCAACGCGGGAATGGCCAGCTCGGGTTGGCCAGTGAGCACATAGGCTTGCCCTAACACTGCGGCGTAATCAGTGGCAGAAATTGGGTCGAGCGACCTTGCCTGGTACACAAGGTCGATGGCTCTAGGCGCTTGTCCTGTGACGGCGAGTACGTCAGCGAGCATGAGGTAGCAGTCGGCACAGGCAGGATCGAGGGAGATGGCGCGTTCGGCAGCGACATGGGCGCGTTCGTAATCTTTCTTCAACAAGTACGAGCGGCTCATCAACACATAGGCCGAGGGAAGGGTGCCATTCGAAGCCGACGCGGTGTGCGCAAAAGCCAGCGCCTGTTCCAAACTCCAAGGGTCGTGCGTCCAGCACCAATCCCATTCGATAAGATAGGTCCATCCCAAATACACATAGGCCGCCGCATATTGCGGATCGGCGGCAACAGCATGCAGAAACAACTGCCGTGCCTGGGCATTGGTCTCCGGAGCAAAACGAGAGAAAGCGTCTGCCCCGCGCAGATAGTACGCCGAGGCTTCTGGGCTCTTGGATGATAGGAACTCCGGACGCTGAAGATCGTGCGCCCCTGCCGCTTGCTCCGGCAGCGCCGTTCGTCTCTCCACGGCGGCGACCTGCGCAGACAAGCCCGAAGGAACGACAGCTGGCTTAAAGAACGCCATCGTCGCCAGGGTAAGGACAAATCCGAACAGGACAAGGGACCCATCCGGCCAGTGCTGAGCGAAGTACGCATGAGCAAGCGCACTCCTGCCGTGTTGGAAGAATGGCTTCACCGTAACAGACGGACGCCTTGCCACTGGAGGCGGTGGATCAATCGGCAGTCTTTTTTCTTGAACGACAACGTGAGCGACAAAGCGGTAGCCACGCCCATGTTGTGTCTTGATGACGTGTTGCTTGCTGCTATCATCATGCACTGCTCGACGCGCTTTGGCCACGCATTGAGTCAGGGCAGCTTCACCGACGACGACATCTGGCCAGAGTTTTTCGCTGAGTTCATCACGAGAAACGAACCGATCGCGGTGGCGGATCAGGTAGTCCAGCAACTCGAAGACTTTCGGTTCGACCTTGCGCAACTCACCGGAAAACCGCAGTTCATAGCCCTGATCGTCGAGAGCAAAATCATTGAAGAGGTACATCATTGCGCTTGCCTCCGCAGCAGCCTAGCCAAGGCTAGGACGAGACAAGTTTAAGACAAGGAATCCGCGAGGCCAAGAACAGGCACCCCGAAAAGGGAGACACACCGCAGAGAGAGGGGGCGAGGAAAGGAAGACAAGAGGCTGACGTCCGCCAGCCTCTCATCCATACAAACGGGCGTTTAGACATCAAAGCCGTACAACGCGGCAGCGTTGCCAGCCACGACTTTGCGGATCACGTCGTCTGGTGCGCCGACAAAGTGCTCTTCGATGTACTCTTTCGAGCGCGGCCAAGGCGAGTCAGTGTGCGGGTAGTCAGACGACCACATCACCTTGGTGATGTCATAACGGTCGCGGGTATCGATCCACACGTCCTCGAATTGGAAAGTAGCCCACACTTGGCGTTTCACGTAGTCGCTGGGCATAAGCGAAAGCTTGACGTTCTCGAAGTGGCGTAGTCTGTCGTAGCCATGATCGAGGCGGTACATGAAGTGCGGCAGCCACGAGACGTCGTTCTCGGCGGACACAATCTTCAGTTTCGGGAAGCGTTCAAGCACGCCGCCATAGACCATGTCAGCCAACGTGATCTGGATTTCGTGCGGCAAGCTCATGTAGGAGTGCAGGATCTTGCTGAAGTCGATGCCGTGCCCACGCCGTGAGGTGAGGATGTGCAGCGACAACGGCATATTCAGCTCAGAGGCAGCTTCCCAGACCGGATCGTAGTCGCGATGGCTGTATGGACGATCTTCCGGGGGGGCTCCCCAAATCAACGCGCCACGGATGCCTTTCTTCGCGATACGACGGAGTTCGGCCACGCCAGCCGGAATATCTTCCAGAGTGACAGCGCCGAGACCGATCAAGCGTTTCGGATAGGCGGAGCAATACTCAGCCGCCCAGTCGTTGAACGCAGTAAACGCAGAACGACGCAGTTCGGCATCTTGCAGACCAAACAGCAGCATCCCCATCGAGGTATAGAGCGCCTCGGCGAGCACGCCGTCTCGATCCTGTTCTTTCAACCGTTCAGCTGGGTCCCACACGCTTTTGGGTGCAGCTTCAAAGCCCCGTTTCGTATGTTCCGGCAATTCCTCAGCACTCTTTCCCGAGCCGAAGAAGCCTGCCACAGGCACAGGAGTGATGTTTTCGCAAACGAAGAATTCCCCACGTTTGCCGTCCAGGTCGCGTACGGTGTGCGGTGCGCGGTCACGGAACTTCTTGTCCATGCGCTCGCCCCACATATTGGGCGGCTCAACGAAGTGGGAGTCAGCGGAAATGATACGATACGCCATAAACTAACCCTCCTTGAGGATGATGCAGCACGTGGTGTGTCTGCGAAATTGTTAGACCAGCCTCCGCGCCACACAACCCCCAGTGGCCGGTGCCCAGGAAACGGCAGACCGTTGTCACTGAGTTGAGGCGCGGTACGTTTCCCCATTCCTGCCTCGCCAAGAGGAAAGAAAGCGTGTGTCTCATCTCTCCTCTACCGCCAGCAGTATAAGATTCTTCTGCCAAAAAAGTCAAACGCCTGCAATGCCAAAGCTCGCGCGATGCGGAAATTGATAATTCGAGCGCTGTCCCCTAAGATGCGGGCTGCCAAGTCCTCGGGCCCTCATGTTTTGCTGAGCGGGACGGCGCTGCGCCTCCCTCAAGGTCATGTCTGAAGGCGTGGTGTACAAGGAGGGGAGATGCAGATTGCGGTATTGAAAGAAAAGACTGGAAACGAGACACGCGTTGCCCTCGTGCCCGAGTCGGTGAAAAAATTAGTGGCCCTGAAGGTCGCCGTGACTGTGGAAAGCGGAGCCGGGCTGTTTGCTGGCGCAAGCGATGAGGACTATCTCACCGCAGGCGCAACCATTGCAACAGATCGTACGACACTGCTCGGCAACGCCGATGTCTTGGTCTCAGTGAATCGCCCAACAGAGGATGACATTCATCTGCTGAAGACCGGGGCAGTCGTGTTCGGTTTTTTGCGTCCGCTCGATGAACCAATGGAGTTGCAGCCCGCCGTGAGAAGTGGACTCACGGTATTCGCGATGGAACTCGTGCCCCGCAGCACGCGGGCACAAGCTATGGATGGCCTCTCGTCGATGGCAACTGTTGTCGGCTACAAATCAGTTATTATGGCGGCTGAACGCATGCCGCGCATGTTTCCCATGTTGATGACGGCAGCCGGGACAGTCCCGCCAGCACGGGTGTTGATCCTTGGTGCCGGTGTGGCAGGGTTGCAGGCCATCGCTACCGCACGCCGCCTCGGGGCAGTCGTCGAAGGATTCGACATTCGCGCAGCGGCAGGGGAAGCCGTGCGTTCGCTCGGTGCAACTTTCCTCGAAGTGGACCTTGGCGACCTGCAAACTGAAGATAGCGGCGGATATGCCAAAGAAGTGACGGAAGAAGCGATGGAGCGCAGCCGGGCCTTGATTGCCAAGACCGCACGACATTCGGACTGCATCGTTACTTCGGCGCAAGTGCCGGGACGCCCAGCGCCACTGCTTATCACGGAAGAGGCCGTGACTGGAATGAAACGCGGCTCGGTGATTGTTGATTTAGCTGGGGCCTCAGGTGGCAACTGTGCGGTAACGAAACCTGGAGAAGAGGTGCTGCATCATGGCGTCACCGTCTTGGCTCCCTTAAACTTGGCCACCACTGTACCAGTGCATGCCAGTCAGTTATTCTCGCGCAACGCGACGGCGTTCCTCGCGCTCCTCATCGACAAAGGGGAGCTACACATCAACCTCGAAGACGACGTTGTCGGGCCGACGTGCGTAGCGCATGCTGGCAAGGCGCTCAACCCCCGCGTCGCGGCGGCACTCGAAGGCCAGGGCCAGTAACCAAACAGGAGGGATAGGCTTGTGAGTCCAGAAGCATTTATTTCCGCGTTATATGTGTTTGCGCTGGCCGCATTTCTCGGCTATCAGGTGATTTCCCGCGTGCCGCCGCTGCTCCACACCCCGCTCATGTCGGCAACCAATGCCATCTCCGCAATCTCGTTGGTCGGCTCTCTGGTCACGGCGGGTGGTGATTACAACCTGACCAGCACCCTCCTGGGCTTCGCCGCCGTGATTGCCGCGTCAATCAACGTCGTTGGTGGGTTCATGATTACTGACCGTATGTTGAAGATGTTCCGGAGAAAAGAACAAATTCAACACTGAGCAGAGCAAAGGAATCAGGAGTCACCACGATGGCGTATTTTAGTGAGTTTACTTATCTTGCCGCTTCGATCCTGTTTATTTTCGGTCTGAAAGCCCTAAGTCATCCAGATACCGCGCGGCGGGGGATGAACTTGGCCGCATTCGGCATGCTGTTGGCGATTATCGGCACGCTCGTGCGCCATGAAATCTTGCGTTACGACTGGATCATCGCTGGGTTGGTGATTGGGTCAGCCATTGGCGCGGCCATGTCCATCTGGATGCCCATGACGGCTATGCCGGAACGAACCGCGCTGTCGCACTCTTTCGGAGCCTTAGCCGCCTCGCTTGTCGGTATTTCTGAGTATTATCGCCACGGCGCAGAGCTGGGCGCGTTCAAGATGACCGCCATTGGGTTCGAGGTCATGTTCGGCGGCATCACCGTGACCGGCAGCATCATGGCATTTGCCAAGCTGAGCGAACTCGTCCGCGGCTCGCCGATCACCTACAAAGGCCAGAACATCCTCAACGTATCGCTGTTCGTAGTGACTGCCGTCATTTTCATCACATTAATCTTTCTGCCTGGGAGTAGTGCTTTGTTCTACACCATGGTGGGGCTGTCGTTTTTGTTCGGCATTCTCCTGGTGTTGCCCATCGGTGCCGCCGATATGCCGGTGGTGATGTCGCTGATGAACTCCTACGCCGGCTTGGCCTCAGCGGCAACAGGCTTCGCTCTCTCAAATAACGTGTTGATTATCGCAGGCACGCTGGATGGCTTCTCTGGGTTCATTCTGTCTATCCTCATGTGCAAAGCGATGAACCGCTCGATCAACAACGTCCTGTTTGGTGCCTTTGGTGCCGAGGCGAGCGGGACCGCTACGCAGACCGAAGGTGTCATGAGAGAAGTCTCCACCGAAGACGTCGCAGTGCAGATGGCGTACGCCCGCCAAGTCGTATTTGTTCCTGGCTATGGCATGGCCACCGCGCAAGCGCAGCATGTCGTGCGTGAGCTGGCCGAGCTGCTCGAAGCCCGTGGCGTCACGGTAAAGTACGCTATTCATCCAGTCGCTGGGCGCATGCCTGGCCATATGAACGTGTTGTTGGCCGAGGCGAACGTCCCCTATTCATCGCTGTACGAATTAGAACAGATCAACTCAGAGTTCCCTACGACCGACGTGGCCATCGTCATCGGAGCCAACGATGTGGTGAATCCAGACGCACGCGACAACCCACAGAGTCCGATTGCCGGTATGCCGATTCTTGAAGTGGACCGCGCCCACTCCGTGGTCGTGCTCAAGCGCGGACGAGGTAAAGGGTTCTCAGGATTAGAGAACCCGCTCTTCTTCAAGCCCAATACCGGGATGCTCTACGGCGATGCGAAGTCTTCGTTATCATCACTCACCCATGCGGTGCAGCAGGCATAGACCCCTGTCCCTAATGCTTCAGCACGGCAGGAAGTAGGCGTTTCCTGCGACCGCAATCCAGGGTGCTGCTCCCCCTTCTCACTCGTCCTGCATCTCGCTTTTGTTCGGTGTTGCGTCACAATAGGCGGCGAGGGTCGCAGGGCGACAAAGACAGTCGTGGAGGGGGATGTGGCAATGAGGCTCGCAGCTTACTGTCTTGGGTGTGTGGTGCTGGGTACGGCATGTACCAGAACGGCGGCAGTGCAAGAACTGCCTGTAATGAAGCCGAATCCGGCTTTTGCTTCCTGGAGTACAACCGGTGCGCTAGAGAAGCGCATCTGTCTCCTTCCTTTTACCAATCACACCAACTCAACGGGTGTGGCGGATCGTCTGCGCGAGAGTTTTTTTGGCCGGGTCTCGCTCAAACGGTTCACCGACGTGGAACTGCGTGACCTCGACAAGAGTCTGCAAGCACTGCCCAATTGGAGTGCGATGCCACCGCGTGTACTCGGCTCAGCGCTCCAGTGTGATGCCCTCGTCTATGGCGAAGTCACAGAGGCAAGCAACCTGTACCTTGGCGTCTACGCGCAACTCACCTTGGAAGGACGTATCCGCATTATCGACGCAGTCTCGAATGAGACGCTGGTGATTAGCTCTCATGCCACAAAGTTCCGTGCCGGTGGGGTGCCATTCTCGCTGCTGGACCTTGCCCCCAACTTCGTGTTCACGCTTCGTCATCTCTCCTCGGATCAAGCCTTGCGAGCAGTTGACGATTTGGCGCGCAACCTTGCGGATAAGGTGCCTGACCTTCCCGCCCACATCATGACTTCTACGCATGTCGCCTCGGCGCCGCAACCCTCGACAAACCTCGAACCACAACCGACTCACGTTGCCATGTCAGTTTCAAGCGACAGCACTGCGCTGACACTACCCCTCGTTTCAGCACCACAGCCCGCGCCTCTCCCTCCCGCAGTCGAAGTCGTTTCCCCACCCACGCCGGCAGAGCACTATCGGCTGCAAGTCGGTGCGTTCCACAAACCGCAAGAAGCCCGTCATGCTGCACACGTCTTGCGCAGCCACGGATTTCGGCCCATTGTTGTCACAACAATGCAAGCCACACGTGAACGCCACGGCGTCCTCCTGGGGCCTTTTCCTTCGCTTGACGTTGCTCAAGAAACACGAGAGAAAATTCAGACCCGTTTCCACTTTACTCCGGTTGTCGTGCGCCCATTCCTACAGTAGCCGTGGTTCCACACCATTGTCTGCGTTGTCTGCACCACCCCGCCTCCCTTGTTCCTCTTGTACATCGCACCTGATGGTGATTTAACCCTCAAACAAGAAACAGGGCGTGGAGCACCAGCCAGGACCGCTCCAGGCAAGTGGACCAACGAAAGGAAACCAACTATGGCAGGCAAACTCGAAGGACGAGTAGCAATTATCACCGCTGGCGGCTCGGGCATCGGCGCAGCCACAGCACGACGGTTCACACGCGAAGGCGCAGCCGTTGTCATCGCAGACATCAGCGGGCGGCGGGCGGAAGAGGTCGCTGCCAGCATCGCGCAAGAAGGTGGGCGGGTCGTACATCTCAAAATGGACGCAGCTGACCCCGAGGGGGTACAAGCGACGATTAAGCTGGCGCTCGATACCTATGGCCGTCTCGACATTATGTTCAACAACGCTGGGCAGGCCGACATGGCACGCTTGGAAGACACCTCGCTTGAAAGTTGGAATCGCGTGCTTGCTGTCACACTGACCAGCACGTTCCTCGGCATCAAGTACGCCCTGCCAGTGTTACGCCAGCAAGGCGGTGGTGCCATTGTCAACACAGCATCAATCTCCGGTACGCGTGGCGATTATGGTTTGGCATCGTACAACGCGGCGAAGGCTGGCGTCATCAATCTCACCCGTGCGGCAGCACTGGAAAATGCCGAACACAAGATTCGCGTCAACTGCGTCTGCCCTGGTGCTATCGACACTCGCGTGGCGCAGCTTTTAGGCGGAGATCGCGCCGACGACTTCCGCCGCTTGCAAGCGCAGGCGCATCCCCTTGGACGCATGGGCCAAGCTGATGAAATTGCCAACACCGTCTTATTTCTCGCCTCTGACGAATCGTCGTTTATCACCGGCTCAATGATTGTCGTGGATGGCGGTGCCACTGCGCGTACCGGCTTGCCCAATATGTATCGCTTGCAGGAGTAGCAAAAATGCTTACCTACTCTTTACCCTCGCCTAGCGAATAGGCTAAACCTCTGACAAGAGGCACCGACGGCAAAGCACGTCGGGTGTCCTCACTCAAAGGAGGGGTTTATGAAGTTTGGCATGATGTATGAGATCCAGATTCCGGAGCCACATTATCCAGGGATTGTGCAGGATACCTATAAACAAGTCATGGCTCAGGTGATTCTGGCCGAGGAGATGGGGTTTCACCATTTCTGGACGGTCGAGCACCATTTTTTGACCGAGTTTTCCTATTGCCCTGCGCCGGAAGTTTTGTACGGCGCGATTTCACAGCGCACGAGCAAGATCCGTATTGGTCACGCCGTGGCGCTGCTGCCACCGCAATATAATCACCCTATCCGCGTCGCCGAACGCGCCGCCGTGCTCGACATCCTCAGCGACGGGCGCTGTGAACTCGGCACCGGGCGTTCGACTACACTGGTCGAAATGGGCGGCTTCAACATCAACCCCGAAGACACCAAAGCTATGTGGGAAGAAGCTGTGTCCATCATCCCACGGATGTGGATGGAAGATCCGTTCTCGCATGAAGGCCGCTTCTTTAAGATTCCGCCACGCTCCATTATCCCTAAACCTGTCCAACAGCCGCACCCGCCAATGTGGGTAGCCTGCGCTCAGCCTGACAGCTTTGCTGCCGCTGGACAAAAGGGACTGGGAGCCTTGTGTTTCAACATCGGCCAACCCGAAGAACTGACCAGACGAGTAGATATGTACCGCGAAGGCATCAAGCAAGCGCAACCGGTAGGCGCATTCGCCAACAACCAAGTTGCGGCGCTCGGTATCATTCATTGCGCTGAGACTGACAAGCAAGCCCGCGATAGTGGCGGTCCGGCTGGGATGTGGTTCCTCAACAAGTCGCTGCAGCTGTACCGCCCGTGGCAGGAGCAAGGCACCAAGATTCCCGACTCCTACAAATTCGCGGTCAACGCGGTCAGCGGAGAGCGGACCGGCAAGTCGTTGGATGACCTGATCGAAGGCGGCATGTTTTGCATGGGTGATCCCGACTCCTGCATTCGCACGTTGCAGAAGTACGAAGCCGCCGGCATCGACCAAGTGTTGTGTTTCATGCAGTTCGGCGGCCTACCGCATCAGAAAATCATGGACTCGATCAAGCTGTTCGGCAAATATGTGATTCCATATTTCCAAGGCAGATGAGCAGTCACTATGGGTCTCTGCCTCCCCTTGTCCAGTAAGGAAAGGGGAGCCTTCTACCCTTCCCTCACCTTCCCATCTTCACACTGCAACACGCGAGTCGCAGCCTTCATGAGACGAGGGTCATGACTCGCTACGAGTACCGTGCGCCCCTCCTCATCTACGAGTTGCCGCAGCAAACGAATCACTTCTTCACCGAGGTGGGAATCCAAACTGCCAGTCGGCTCGTCAGCAATCACCAACGGCGGCTGCAATGCCAACGCCCGTGCCAACGCGACACGTTGTTGTTCTCCGCCGGATAAATGCGCTGGGAGATGAGTCAGTCGCTGCGACAAACCGAAACGATGCAATAAACCCTCCGCTTCGTGGCGAGCAGCATGCCGCGAACGCCCAGCAAGCCGCAACACGAGCTCGACGTTTTCGTGTGCAGTCAGCGCCGACATCAACTGGAAGAACTGAAACACAAACCCTACACGATGCAACCGAAAGTGCGCCAACTGTCGGGCATTGAGCCTGTTCAGATTCACCCCTGCCACGTGAACGGTACCGCTCGTGGGTTGTAAGAGGCCGCCGAGCAAAGACAACAACGTCGTCTTCCCAGCACCTGACGGCCCCAAGAGCAAGACGAATTCTTGCGGCTGAATCGTGAGATTCACATGGTCTACTGCCTGCACGGCAGTACGGCCAGAACCGTAGGTCTTGCAGACATCCTGCAAATCGACAATCGGCGACAGCGAAGCAGCCTTGGAAGCAATTGTTTCCACTACGTACTTTCATCCCTTGAAAGCAATGGCTGGATCAATGCGTGCGACACGCCGCGCTGGAGCAATTGCGGCAGCTAGGCTCATGAGCAGCGTCGCACCCAACACCCACGCGGCATGGTGCAGATACGACACAGCAGGAAACTGCGGCACCGCATATTGGGCCAAAGCCATCAGCCCCCAGCTCGAAGGAACGCCAAGCACCCAGCCACAGATTCCGCAGATAAGTGCTTGCAGTGCCGCTGTCGTGTACAGTGCAGCGTCCGGTGCACCTATCGCTTTTAAGATCCCATACTCTGGCCCACGCTCGACCGTCAGCGTATACACCGTCAGACCAATAACGGCTGAGCCGACTATGACTCCCAAGATTTCCAACACGCGGAGAATGGGCAAGAAGTTGTCGCCAGTGAGGGCAATGTTGTTGGCGACAAACTGTTCCTTGGTGTAGGCCGAGACCAGGGCCGAGGTGCGCTCGATGCGCGCCACGGCCTCTTCAGGAGACGCATGGTCGGCGAGCTGGACGAGGAAGTAGTTCACCATGCCGGCGAGGCCAAAGAGCTGTCGCGCTTGCGCCAAGGTCACGAAGGCATACTGATAGAGAAAGCAGTTACCACCTTGAGCAATGCCGACGATGCGTAGCGGCGCTCCAGCTACGAGCAAGGTATCGCCAAGGGCAAGATGCTCTCGTCGTGCAAAGACTTGGTCGATGACAATTTCCCCGGGATTCTCCGCGCCGCGCCCTTCGAGGAGGCGAACCGGGCCGCTGTCTTTATCATTCACCCCTACAACAAACGTGTAGCAGCGCCGACCATGAGCTTCGCAGGTCAATAATCGTCCGACAAAAGACGCGACCTTTTCCACCTCTTCCGCCTCGTAGAACATGTGCTCGCCTTCCGCTGGCAGCAGCGAAAAAGTCTGGAACAGATCGGCTGCCCCTTTCTGCCCTACCCACACGTCAGCATGGACGTGGCGTAAATAGGACTCCATGTTCTCCCGCCACCCGTCATACAGCCCCATGAGAAACAAGACGAGCACGATCGAACAGGCAACGCCAAAGGTCGCCAACAGAAACCGTTCTTTGTGTACCAGTAAATTGCGATACGCGAGGATGAGCATCGTTCTCTTCTACCGCCCTCTGCGCCGCACCGGCAAGAAACGCGGTTTCCCTGCCATCACGCGACGATATTCCGGCTGCGCCAACAGTATCCGCTCTTCTGCTTGTATCCGTTGCCACAGCACCACAGCATTCAGCGCAGAACACGCAATAGCCGTCAGATAGGCGCAGTGGACGAGTGGCAACGCGAACATCTCGACAATGACGATAGTGTAGTTGGGATGGCGCACATAACGATACGGCCCTGTCGTCACGACGGGACGCACCGACGCCACAATTTGCGTGTTCCACTGCTCCCCCAGGCTGCGCCACACCCACACGCGACCGATCAGGCACACGCCAAGAAGCGCAAGCATGGCCCATCCGAGGAGCGGAAGAAAAGGACGCCGGAGGAGCCACGCTTCCATCCCGCTTCCGACAAGCAGAGCGGCGTGCACAACTACCATCAAAAGGTAGCTCGGCTCGGCAACCCGCCGCCCCCCTTCAGCGAGGAGGCGCATTTGCTGTCGGCGAGAGACCAGCAGTTCCGCTACCCGCAGGAGCGCAACCCCCATAAGAAGGGCAACATACCAAGCCAACGTATGACCTCCCATGAGCAATGCCCCTTCAGGACCAAGTCAACAGCAGACTCTCGGCACTGAAGCCCGGCCCGAAGGCGAGTAACAATCCGAGGTCCCCGGCCTGCGTTTTCTCCGCAGACAAAAATTGATCGAGAATGAAAAGGACAGAGGCTGAGGAGAGGTTGCCGTAGTCACGCAAAATGCCACGACTGACCATTACCCGCGTATCTGGCACGGCCAGACACTGCACCAACCCATCGAGCACTCGTCGCCCACCAGGGTGTAAGAGAAAGTGCGTGAGGTCTGCAATCGTCAATCCATGCTGCGCCAGGAAGGTACTCACCAACTGTGGGACGTGCGCAGTCACCATGTCAGGAATCTCGGCAGAGAGCACGATATGCAATCCTGAGGCGCGTAAGTCGAACCCCATCAACGCAGTGGTATGGGGAAACAGCGTACTTTCTGTCGCCAGGATGCGCGGTCGGTGTGGCTGTGGCTGGCCCGAGAGCAACACCGCTGCCGCGCCGTCGCCGAACAAGGCACTCGACACGACGTTGGCCGGCGAGAGATCACGCACCTGAAAAGTTAACGAAGGCAATTCTACAGCGACAATCAGCACTGTATGTTCGGGAAATGCTTGCAGGTACTCAAAAGCACGCGACAGCGCCACCGCGCCGGCGGCACAGCCAAGTTCGGTAATGGGCAGGCGCTTCACGTGAGGTGAGAATTCCAAAGTATTGGCCAGATAGGCATCGAGCGAAGGAATCATGAAGCCGGTACACGAGACGGTAATGACGAGGTTGACGGCCTTCGGCGACACACCAGCTTGGTGGAGGCATTGACGCGCGACTTGTTCGCCAAGCTGTTGGGCAAAATCGTGGTAGAGGCGATTCGCCTCTTGCAACGACAGTGGGTTCACTAAGTCGAAAATTTCGCGACACCCATAGCGTCTCTGCACTGCCGCTTGGGCAAAAACCCGTTGTGCCAAGGCTAACAAGCGTTCATCGTACGCAAGCCACAAGGGGAGCGCACGCAGGATTTCCTCCTGGTCATAGCGATACGGCGGATGGGCAGTCGCGGTAGCGTGAATAGTCGCCATAGTGAGAAAGAGTGCAGACGCGCACGAACGTATGGACGTGAGTAGCGCAATTCTGCATCTATTCCCTCACGATTACAATGGACGACAAGAGCACTGCCGGAGGCAGCGCAGCGTTCTGCCTGGACTTGCAAAAGCTCCGCGAATAGGGAAATACTACAGCGACCCTGAAGGCGGCGAACGCCTATGGAAAAGAATATCCGCTCCAAAGTACTCGCGATCGGTCGGCCACTACGCGTCGAGTTACAACTCGACGGCGAATGGCTCGATCGTTTGCGCAAGCTGCTCCAAGACATGGGAGAAGAGGGCGGTGCGTATCCTATCCATCGTTACTTAGAAGAATTGCTGGAAGCAGATATTGTCTACCGAGAGAGCCATCACACGCGCAGACGTGGACCTTTCGTGCAGCGAGAAGCAATCATTCGCTGGCTCCGACAACAGCGCAGCCTCAACCCTGCTACGAGTGCCACTGCCGGTAAACGCTCCTAATGAGGACAACCGATCCGGCAAGGATTGGTCAGCAAACGTGTGTGCCCCTATGTTCCGACGGAAGACTCCCCTGCTGATGCTGCTATGAGTCTGAACAATCTGCGCATCGTGCTCGTCCGGCCGCAATACTCCGGCAATATCGGGTCAGTGGCACGAGCCATGCGCAATATGGGCCTCAACGATTTAGCGCTTGTGAATCCTGCCCCGATCCAACGTGCGCAAGCCGAGACAATGGCGGTGCATGCACGCGAGGTGTTGGAGGCTATGCAGGTGTATCCTTCTTTGCCTGCGGCAGTGGGACCCTGCGGGTTGGTCGTAGGCACGACATGCCGAACGGGGTTGTATCGCGACACTGTTGTCAGCCCACGGGAGCTGGCACCACACATTGTCGAGGCTGCGCGTGTCAATCGCGTGGCGCTCGTCTTTGGACCGGAAGAAAGCGGGCTGTCAAATGATGACCTCCGCGTGTGTCACCGGCTGATTACTATTCCGAGTGACAGCGGCTATCTTTCGCTCAACGTGTCGCAAGCTGTGCTCGTGTGTTGCTATGAAGTCTTTCTCGCTACCCACGACGCACCCGCGCCGACGGCGGTGCGCCCGTTCGCCACGGTCGCACAACAGGAATTGATGTACGAGAAACTCAAACATGCCCTGCTGCACATCGGCTTCTTGCATACGCAGAATCCCGAGCACATCATGTTTGCACTGCGCCGCATCTTTGGACGCGCAGCTTTAGAAGAGCGCGACGTACAGATCTTGTTAGGTATGGCGCGGCAAATATTATGGTACGCTACCACTGGGTGGCAGAACGAACAGCCTACACAAAAGACCGAGAATCACGAATCCTAACGGCACAACGCCGCACAATGCCATGGCCGAAGTCATCCATTTCCACGACGTGCTGCATGCACGCCGCAAGCAGCGTGAACAGGAGCATATCCATCGCTGCATCGAAATCATCGGTCAGAGTCTCCAGTCGCAGTTGGCGGACTTGCCGCACACCCCGGAAGCCGAATGGGGCGTACGCGCGGGGAAAATTCGCAAACTGAGCGAACTCCTCGAATACGCCACGGGGTTATTATAGTACGTGTGTCGCTGCTCGCACGCTCAAGAAGGTAGCGGCGTTTCATTGTGGGTAGGGAAGAAAGGAATTGCATGCCGAAAGCTACTGTTGTACCCGGGAAAAAGACAGCGACGGTCAAGAAACCGTCGGCAAGTCGCGCAGCCATTGAACAAAATCACGAACCGGAAATCGCTGAGCTGGAGCCACCGCTCGTCGAAGCGACGCCCTCAGCACCATCGTCTGATCCCGATCCCCTGCTGCTTGTCTACGAGCGCCTGAATGCCCTAGAAGAAAAAATCGCCAGTGGCTTTGCCGCGTTGACCTCAGAGATCCACGCGCTTACGACTGTACCACCTGCAAGCACGCCGGCCGGTGATGCTACCGCCGATGCCGCGCTTCCCGTGTTGACCGATATGTTTCGCCGCCACCTCATGGAACAAATGTCGCCCGTCACTGCCGGGATGAAACGCCTAGAGGAACGCATCGGATTCGTGGCCAACCGCCTGAAACACGGCGGCAGCAACAGCGGCGGTAGTAACAGCGGTGGTGGCGGCGGATCAGAGCGACCGAAACCTTGGCGTAACGAACCAGCACGCCATGCACGTCCACGTGGCGGAGGGCAGCAGAACGGTCAACCACGCCAACCACAGGGCCAACCGCCACCGTCGTGGACGCCACCGTCTGCGGCATCCGTGCAAGGACACTTTGCCCCACGACCACTTCCTGGTCGTGGATTTATCGAAGAGGAAGAGTAGTCGTCCTCCTCGCACCCAGATACAGTAGCCGAGCACGTGAGAAACGAGGTTCCCTCAGTTTCACTTTTGCGCTATTGAAAATGCAGCCCTAGCAACGGCCCGAATAAAGAGGATAACGATGGCTCGTATCACAGTAGAAGATTGTTTGAAGCGCATTCCGAATCGGTTCCAACTTGTTGTGGTAGCCGCCCGGCGTGCGAAAGACTTATTACGCGGTGCCCCCCCGCTGGTCAAAAGCGATAATAAAGAAGTCGTGTCCGCGCTGCGTGAAATCGCGGGTGGCAAAGTCTGGAAGATCGATAAAGTCGATCAAAAAGAGCTGACCTAAGCCCCGATCATGGCCAAGCGGGATTTGTATGAAGTGCTCGGCGTGCGACGGACAGCCACAGCCGAAGAGATTAAACAAGCGTACCGGAAACTTGCGCGGAAACATCACCCTGATTTGAATCCCGGCAAGAAAGAGGCGGAGGAACGCTTTAAAGAAGTCTCCCTCGCCCACGATGTGCTTGCCGACCCAGAGAAACGGAAGGTCTACAATGAATTCGGCGAAGACGGACTCCAGCCTGGGTTCAATGCTGAGCGCACCCGCGCCTTCCGACAGGCAGGCAACGCCGGCGGGTTCGACTTCGGCACCCAACGCCGCACTTCACGCCGCAGCGAAGAGCGCACCTCTTTCTCGTTTGAAGACTTGCTCGGCGAGTTTTTTGGCGGGCGACGACAAGAATCTTCACGTGCCGAACCCGGCGAGGATATCGAACACCCCCTCGAATTAGACTTGCTCGACGCTGTGCGTGGGACGAGTCACGCCGTCACTATTGAACGCCCTGCTCCTTGCCCAACCTGCCAAGGAAGAAGCACTGGCGGGCGTTCGCGAGCACGTGGCTGCTCACATTGCGGCGGGAGTGGACAGATTCTTGCCCCCGAACGCCTCGTTGCCCACATTCCTCCAGGCGTCGACGAAGGCGCACGGATTCGCCTCGCCGGCAAGGGAGCAACGCTTTCGCCTGGCGGACCGGCTGGCGATTTATATCTCGTCGTCCATCTTCGCCCGCACCCCTATCTCGAACGCAAGGGCAGCGACCTGTTTCTGGACGTGCCGATTACGCTTGGAGAAGCTGTCAGCGGGGCCACGATTACTGTGCCAACACTCACTGGCGAGGTGAAATTGAAAATCCCTCCCGGTAGTCAAAGCGGTCAAAAACTCCGCCTCAAAGGGAAAGGCGTGGCCGACCCGAAAACGACGCGCGCAGGAGATCTCTACGTCAAGCTCTTAATTCAGATTCCGACCGGCGACTCGGCGCAAGCGCAGCGTGCCGTCGAGATCTTAGAGCCTTGCTATCGGGAGAATCCCCGCAAACATTTGCATCTCTGAGCGAGAGCAGGGGCACGACACCGTATCCCCCCGGACGCAGAAGTTCTGAGCGAACGTCGTGTCCCCCTTTTAGACCCAGTACGGCTTCCCTATATTGAGACCCTATGCCACGCGCCGCGAAACATGCACCTGAAGAAATCGAAGTCGCCGTGGACGAGTCGCCTGCGGCTCCTCTAGTAGCGGTGGCAGCCTCCTCAGACACCGACGACGCTGAGACAGCGCTTGTCCCTTATGACCCGCTGCAACGCTATCTGATGGAGATTCGCCGCTATCCGTTGCTCACTGTAGCCGAAGAACACGATCTCGCCGTGCGCTACAAAGAATATGGTGAGATCGAGTCGGCCTATCGCTTAGTGACAGGCAATCTGCGCCTCGTGGTCATGATTGCCCGCCAATATCAGCGGGCGTTTCGCAATCTGCTCGACCTCGTCCAGGAAGGCAATATCGGCCTGATGGAGGCCGTGCGCAATTTCGACCCCTACCGTGGGGTGCGCTTTCCGTCCTACGCCGTGTGGTGGGTGCGCGCCTACATCATCCGCTACATCATGAACAATTGGCGGATGGTCAAAATCGGCACCACCCAAGCGCAACGCAAACTCTTCTTCAACCTACAGAAGGAGCGAGAGCGGCTGGAAGCCGAAGGGTTCTCTCCTGAGCCGAAGTTGCTCGCTCAACATTTAGGGGTCAAGGAAGAAGAAGTGGTCGAAATGACCCAACGCTTGACCTCGCGCGATTTGTCGGTCGATACGCCGATTGACGGCGAAGACGAGTCGGCAACGTTGCTCGATTTCATGGCCGACAAAAAAGGCACCGCCGAAGAAGAGGTCGCCGCTAACGAATATCGCGAACTGATTAGCGCCAAGATGATGGAGTTCGCCAAGACGCTCAAAGGGAAAGAGCAAGTCATTTTCTCGAAGCGACTCCTCGCCGAAGAGCCGCTTACGCTGCAAGACATCGGCGATCAATATGGCATCAGTCGCGAGCGCGTGCGACAGCTCGAAAGCCGCATCAAGAAGAAGCTCAAAGATTACCTCTTGCGTGAATTGAAAGATCTCAAAGATCTCGACGTCGGGTTTATCGAGGATTGAGCGGGCAACGGGCAAGCTTGCGTGGAGAGACGAAAGGGGATTATAGTGCAGGCTATGCAAGAGTTGGCAGCCGGAATCGTCGTCATCGGCAACGAAATTTTATCGGGGAAAACGGTGGACTCGAACTCTGCCTTCCTTGCTCGCGAGCTGCGCCAACTCGGCGTCACCCTCAAGTGCATCGTCGTTATTCCCGATGAACTTGATGTCATTGCCGATACCGTGCGAGCTTTCCATCAACAATACGATGTCGTGTTTACTTCCGGTGGCGTCGGGCCGACGCACGATGACATTACCATCGAAGGTGTGGCGCGGGCGCTCGGACGCCGCGTCGTCGTGCATCCGATGTTGGAAGCCAAAATTCGAGAATACCTTGTGGGCCGTACCGTCAACGCCGCGCATATGAAGATGGCAGAAGTGCCGGAAGGTGCTGAACTGTTAGTAGATGACGCGTTGCGCTTTCCCACCGTCAAGGTAGAAAATATCTACGTGCTCCCTGGCATCCCTGAAATTCTCCAGCAGAAGTTTCTCGCCCTCAAACCACGCTTTGCGGCTGCTCCCTACTACTTGAAACTCATCTACACCAACGAAACGGAGAGCGCGATTGCCGTGCATCTCAATGCAACGCTAGTGCTCTATCCAGAATTGATGTTGGGATCGTACCCAAAGATTGGCGATTCTGAATATCGGGTGAAGCTGACGCTCGAATCCAAAGACCAAGACTATGTCGAGCGCGCCTTCACGCATTTGCTCGCACTTTTACCCAAGGACACGTTGGTCAAAACCGAAGGCTGAGGAGGTGGATGATGAAAAAAATCGTACGACATTGGACGACGTGCGCCGTGTTGACAGCGATGCTGGTTGCGCCGGCGACGGCACTGGCCGGATATACAGAAGATGCAGGAATGGGCACAGCCACAGTAGGAGCAAATCTCCTGTACGTTCCAGCAAAGCTCGTCTACGCCACGCTGGGCGGAATCACTGGTGGCTTCGCCTACGTACTCACCGGAGCCAATTATGAAGTGGCAGAACGAGTGTGGACGCCTTCGTTAGGCGGCAACTACGTCGTCACACCGGATCACTTGCGGGGCAGTCAACCCCTGTATTTCAGTGCACCAACCACACCGTAAGCAGGGAGTGTAGATTTCGTGAAAAATATATTCTTAGGTGTTCTCGTTCTCATCGGCGTCGGAGCCGCGAGCATGGGGTGGTGGTACTATCGCACGGTCGCGGCTTGGAACGGACCAGTACCGGAAATTCTCAGCGAGAAGATGGAAAAAGACGCTGACACCATGGCCATTGAATTTACCTCGCGCATCGACGCACCGGTCGAGACGGTCTTTCGCGCATTCTCCGAGCCGGAGCGCGGTGCCGAGTTCAGCAACATCGTGCGCTATTCCAAACTCGTGCAGAGCGAAGGCAACCGCAAGGTCGTCGAGTTGGAGATGGTCATTCTTGGCCAACCTCAGCGCCTCGTGCTGGCATTCACGTTCTTTCCCGAGGATCGTCGCGTGACGATCCAGACTGTAGAAAACCCGATGTCCGAACTCAACGGCACCTACAGCTTTACCACGTCCCCTGACGGCACCAAGACGCTGCTCACGTACACTGGTACGGCAAAAGACAAAGTGAAGATGCCGATTCCTTTGGCTCTGCAAAAAACTGCCTTGCGAGAAAGCTTCGTGGCCTCTGTGCAAGCGCTTAAGAAAGGGTTGGCTGCGCAGCCGGCGCCAGTTCCAGCGAAAAACGCTTCATAGTCCATCCAGCGATCAATCTCGCTAGCAGCGCTACGCCCACGCCACGCAGCTATTCACGAACCTGCCGACATGGGGGAATGAGCGCATTTCCAGATTGTCCTTCAATTCCAGCTCGCTTACAATGCCGCCATTCGTATGGACGCACCAACATCTACCGATCTTGAACGGGCCTTCTTCTCCCTTCCTGACCACGAAAGAGAGAGGATTATTCGTCACGGAGTTGCCCTCCGCGCAGCCGATCTCCAAAAGCGCCTGTTCTTGGCGAACAGTAAGGTACGAGCATTCGCAGAGCACTACCGAACGACGCTAGAACAACTCGAAAAAGCGGGCCTCCCCGACAACGCCAGTCTAGAGATGCATGAAGACTATATACAATGGCGCCATTGGGCGGGCGTCGTACATCAGGTGACACAGACCATTGCAGCCTTGCAACACCTTGCCCACCAAGGCATCCCTGGCGAGGCGTTCTTAGATGCTGGCGACTGATCGTCTTTTGGAAATCGAGGAACGTTTCAGCGCAGCCATCGACCATCTTGTCCCTCTCGATCTCGATGGCGGTCTCCTTCGACTCATCATCTACTTGAAAGACGAGACGAATCTCCGTCTCACCGAACAATGGAACGGCAATCAACTCGAACGCTATAGCTATTACTGGCTGACCAAAACCAATGCATTAATCATCGGCTGGGATAATGCTCCACACCACATTCGCTTGGAGACTTTCCCCCATCATAAGCACGCAGGAAGCCAGACAAATTTACAGCCATCGACAGAAACCCGGCTGGAGGAAGTAATGGCGTTCATCCGCACTGCCAGGCAAAAATCATAGAGGCATCAGCGCATTCTTCGTACATACCGACCCTTCCACCTTCCGCGACGCGGCTGCCCCATCGCTTCGCGATGACATGATGGTCGCCGAGGCATTTACGCTCCGGCAGGAATAGGGCTCTCCAGCTCGGCACTGCGGCGCTGCGCAAATACATGCGTGAACTCGGCGCCAAAGAGAAACACTTGCGCCGAGTAATAGGCCCACAACAAAATCACAATTAAAGAGCCGGCTGCCCCATAGGCCGAAGAGACGCCGCTGTAGCTGAGATACATGCCGATCAACCATTTCCCTCCGGCAAACAGTACAGCAGTCATGAGCGCCCCAATCCACACGTCGCGCCAAGCGATCTTCGCAGCCGGCAGAATCTTATAGGTCAAAGCAAACAACACGGTCAATAATAAGACGGAGACGGCGAGGTCGATCCATTGCCACAGGGCAACGCCGCCGGGAAGCACCAAGGGAAAAGCTTTGCTAACCGCCGCCATCCCAGCGCTGAGCGCCAGTGACACGAGGAGAAAAAACCCGATACCCAACACGATGAGGAACGCGCTCATGTATTCCCACACAATGGCGAGCATGCCTACTCCAGCTTGCGGCTGCACGCACCAGATCGCATTCAACGAAGTTTTCAGTTGCAGCACCACACCAGCCGCACCCACAAAAAGGGTCACAATGCCAATGAGGGTCGCAATTTTTCCAGACTCGGGTCGGGTCGCGTTTTTCAGCAACGATTGGATCGCCATAGCTAACTCTTGTCCAACCAAGCCGTCGATGGCACCAACGATTTGATTCGCCGTGGCCTGCACACCAAAGACCAACCCAGCAATCGCTACGGCGATGATGAACAAAGGTGCAATAGCAAAAATGGCGTAGTAGGCGAGGGCCGCGCTTTGTTGCCACGGATTGTTGTTATACCATCGTGTACACGTCTCGGAGAGCAGTCGCCGCATACGCCTCATTGAGCACCGGCTGACGGTGCCAAGATCACTCTTGAAACACCAAGTGTCCGGCCGTTTCTTGGGCGTGGATCTTCGCTTCCAATTCGGGAGAAAGGGCGATCTTGCGTGAGGCTGGAAATTTCTCACGCTCTAATAACGGACGCAAAAAGTATTGCTCTGGGGTCACTACTTCGGACTGACTCTTGAGCGGTGCAAAGAACCACACGCGCGGCAATACCCCAGGGTTGAAGAACACATCGCGATCTTGCGCCGTCCACTGCCGCGTCTCGTGCGCATCGTGTACGCTGTAGCGCATGTAGTCCAACGTCACATCCCAATAATGGTTGAAGAGAATGCCATAGCCTTTGTCGCCCATGGCTTGATTGTGCAGCTTGGCGAGGCGCGTTTCCACAAAGATCAGATTGCCATCGCGATCATACTGCTCGATCCGCAGCGGATAAAAATAGTGTTGGTCAAGCCAATAGATAATCCTCGGTGCATAGTAATTCGGTAGCCACTCGTCTCGCACGCGGGCTTCAACGACCCAACAAGCAACGCCGCCATCGGCAGCATAAAACGGATACCCTTCACCCATCATACGGATCTGATTGGTCGGCGCTTCGCGCAGAGTGCCATCAGGTTCGGCAAGCGTGACCAGCGGTCGGGTATTGGGAAACCGCACTGTCTGGTGCAAGGTATCAGCACCAAGCAACTGCCAAGAAAACTCCCACGGGTCGCGGCCAAAGATATCGTCGAAGCTCTCGGCTCCTTGCGCCAACTTATCACCACGGCGCGGCGGTGGTTGCCGCCGGACGCGTCGGAGGGCTGGCGAGTAGGCATACATATCCCAACGCGCGGCAGCGTCGCCGCCAGCGCGATACTGGACGAGCACCATCTGATTGCCCAAATCTTCCGGCGGAAAAATGTTTTGCCCGGTGATTTTTCTGGTTGGATCGCCGGGGCGTGTACCGTAGAGTTCCCCGGCCAAACCATAATGATCGGTGGCATTCGGCACGTAGAAGATCGGACTGTACATCTTGCTCGTGCGCAGATTACCTTGCGCCGTCAGTGCGCCGGTCACATCGATCAGATTACACGACCAGCGTGGCGAGTGACTAAACTCCATCGCTCGATAGCCCATTTCCTCGGCGGTATAGGGCGGCTCAAACGGATAGCGCTCTGCCGGCAAATTCGGTTGTTGCGGGTCACGCGGCGTCTCAATGCGCGGGTCGAAAAGCGCGCGCTCGGCTTCAGTCATTTCGCTGACTAGCCGCCAAGTCTTTGTCGTAGCGGAGTCTGCGCACAGAGGCGTTGGACCGAACGCAAGGAGAAGGCCGCAAAGGAGGATCGCAAGGTAAGCCATGTCTCTTCTTCGCCCTTTCACGCTTTCCCCTTTTTAGAGTCGGGGCATGACCTGCGTCGCGAAACGTTCGACCCCGCGCCGGAATGTATCTGCGTCAGGATATCGGCCCATGCCAAGGACGTAAAAATCGGCTCCTGCGTCGCGGTAGGCTGAAATGCGGTCAATCATCGCATCCGGCACCCCTTCGCGGATCATTCCCCCGACAATCAGTTCGGGGACAGCGCGTCCGCGCTTCTCGGCTTCCTCTCGGAAATACGACTGCACTTCGACTAATTCAGGCGGTTTCAAGCCAATGGGATAGTAGGCATCACCAAAGCGTAAGGTCCGCTCTAGCGCCTTCGGACCGCTGCCACCCACCCAGACTGGCGGACGCACGGGACGCGGTGCGAACACAAAGGGCGGGAATTTCACCAGCTTGCCGGCGTATTCGTTCACATCGTTAGCGAAGAGCGTATGAAACACTTCCAAGGTTTCATCCGTCAGTGCGCCACGCTTGCGTGGATCAACCCCCAGGGTCTCGAATTCTTGCCGTAGCCAGCCGACGCCAGCGCCAAGGATGACGCGCCCACCAGAGAGTTCTTGCAACGTTGCCACCTGCTTCGCCATCAGCACGGCGGGGCGATAAGGCAACACCAACACCGAAATTCCCAAGCGAATGCGTTGAGTAATCCCGGCCATAAACGCCAACGTCATTAACGGCTCTAGGTAACGCCCGCCGGAGCCTTCGGTTTGATCGGGGGGAATCGCCAAATGATCGACCACGAAGGCGGCATCAAACCCTGCGTCTTCGACTGCACGAGCGCAAGCAGCAATAGTCTCACGGGTCGATTGTGGCCCCATGTTCCGAATGACAACCCCGAATTTCATGACGCTCTCCTTTTTCCGGTACTGCCCGGTCATTCTTCATCTTGAAACAAGCGTTCGGCCAACGCCTCAGCTTCTTCGGACTGCGCATCTTGGTCATCCCGCAAAAAGTCGTAAGCCATATTCATGAGCATCTTGCCCAAGACTTCGCGCTGCGCGGCGTTCAACCACACAGCGCTCGGACGCGTTTCCAGATGATCCAGCAAGGCATCCATCACTCGACTGCCAGCATAGTTATCTTGGCGGGCAAGCCGGTCGCCAGCCATGCGCGTGGCGTGGGTGAATAGTTCGAGTTCTCGGGTGGTCAGCGTGAAGGTGGCCATAGTTGCAACGAATCGAAGAGCCGGGGAATCGGAGAGTTCAGCTTTCTCCCCATCTCCGTTTCTCCGATTCTCCGTTTCTGGCTGTTTTTTCTCGACCGTTAGAAGCAAACCGTTACAGCAAGTCCGAGAAGAGCCAAGGGGCTTCAGCCTTCCGCCGCTGCTCGTAAGTCGTAATATCCGCCTCATGCGTCAAGGTGAGGCCAATCTCATCGAGGCCGTTGAGCAGGC
>SYOC01000241.1 GCA_005804965.1 Pseudomonadota bacterium | reverse complement strand
TACCCCAATCTTGCTGCGCTGTGGGCCCGGCGTCTTGCCGGTGTGTCCACCCGCATCGTGGTGAGCGAACGTACCCAGTTGTCTCGCGTCGTGTACGATTCACGGAAGTGGAAATGGCGATTCGTTCCATCTTTAGTGGGTCGTTCCTATCTTGCGGCAGACGGGATCACCACCGTTTCTCAGGGAGTAGCGGATGATCTTGCCTTCTCTTTCGGCCTGCCTTTCGAGCGAATCACGACGATTTACAATCCGGTGGTGACTCCGGAGTTGCTGGCGCAAGCGCAGGCTCCGCTTGCCTATCCCTGGTTTGCCCCTGATGCCCCGCCAGTGGTGTTAGGCGTGGGACGGCTGCATGACCAAAAAGACTTTCTCACCCTGCTGCGGGCCTTTGCACGGGTACGAGCCGTGCGCGAGGTGCGGCTGCTCATCCTGGGGGAGGGGGCACAGCGGGCAGCCCTCCAGAGGTTAGTGGCGGAGTTGGGGCTTGCGGCGGATGTGGCGCTGCCGGGCTTTGATCTCAATCCGTTTGCCTACATGGCGCGGGCAGCGGTGTTTGTCCTCTCGTCCAAGTACGAAGGATTCGGCAATGTTCTGGTTGAAGCGTTGGGCTGTGGGTGTCCGGTGGTGAGCACGGACTGCCCGAGTGGTCCGGCAGAGATTCTGGCCAATGGGGCCTACGGCCCGCTGGTGCCGGTGGGGGACGAAGAGGCGTTGGCGCAAGCGATGTTGGCGGTACTGGCTCATCCTCCTGACGCGGCCCGATTACGGCAACGTGCGGCAGAGTTCTCGCTTGAGCGTGCCGTTGATGCCTATCTCAAAGTACTGATCGGGGACTGAGGTCCTACCAAAAATCAGAGCGACAAGAGTGCGCAAGGCTTTGGAGTCTCACCGTCTTTATCCAATTTTATTGACGAACTCTCGTTCGAAACGATCCTCCCAAGCGATCTCATTTCTGCGCGCATCACGAACGTAAGCGCTCATCCTGACCCCAGACAAAAGCGCACGACTGACGAGAGTGCCAGGAAAACGCAGAGGTCGGTGGAAGTCCAGCAGTAACACGACCCGCTCTCCTTCCGTCTCGTTCCACACTTCGTGTTGCGCCGTGTCATCGAAGACCAGACTTTTGCCTTCCTCCCACTGGCACAGATGGTCACCGACTTGCATGACACATTTGTCTTTCGGCTCGGGCACGATCAATCCGAGGTGACAGCGCAGGAGCCCTTTGGTAACGCCACGGTGGGCTTTAATGTGCATGCCGGGAGCAAGGATCGAGAAAAAGGCCGTCTGTAAATTCGGAATTTTGGCCAGCAACTGCGCGGTTTTGGGACAGCGGGCGCAATTACGCTCGGAGCGGTAGCCAAAACCGTAGAAGATATAGGTCTTCCACTTATCGTCCGTTGAGATTTTGTATTGGTCGGGGGAGATGTCCTGAAAATTGGGCAGACGATCCCGAACGGCGAGCAGAGGCTCGACCTCTGCCCGGATATCCTGCCAATGGGCTTCGAGTTCTGCTGTCCAGGGGAATTGCGTAGCATCGAAGACCACAGAGTTACCAACGAGAGACTGTCGTCCGAGGAATCCGAAAAGCCCACGAAGCATTTTCTTGCCCAGCTTCCTCACCCACCGCCGTCTCTGCTTCTTCAGCCATTGCCCGATATTCATTCGTGCTCTCTCCCGCCTCTAGCCATAAGAGGATTCTAGAGTTTGGTCAAGGGTTTGTCGAACCACGGTACACCCTCGCTCCCGGTGCTCTTATCGAGCGGAAAGTCGAGTGCTATATACCCCAAGATGTGGGCACCTCTCCGTTTACACATCTCTTGGTCTGACCTCGCGTTTGGTATTCTGCACTGCTTTCTCCCTGGGGACCGCGCCAATTTGCAACATCAGGTGGAGGAGTTTTGGTCGTCGGAAGGCGACGCTCTGGCCTGTTTTTCGGTGCGCAGTGGATTTGACTTGTTGCTGCAAACCCTTGCCCTTCCGCCGGGGAGTGAGGTCCTCATGTCGGCCCTCAACGTCAAGGCCATGACCCGCGTCGTGAAGCGGAACGGCCTCGTCCCGGTTCCTGTCGATTTGAATTTAGACTCCATGGGGCCCACCGTAGAGTCTCTCACCCGTGCTATCTCCCCTGCCACGCGGGTTTTGGTCGTGGCCCACCTCTTCGGCACCCGCCTGCCGCTCGATCCGCTCTTAGAGATTGCGAAGCGGCACAACCTGCTCTTCGTTGAAGACTGCGCTCAAGCGTTCGTCGGACAGGGGTACACTGGGCATCCATCTGCCGATGTGAGCATGTTTAGCTTTGGTCCCATCAAATTTGCGACTGCGCTCGGCGGTGCGCTCCTGTGCGTGCGAAATGCGCAGCTGCTCCAGCACATGCGGCAACGACAAGCCCTGTATCCCGTGCAAACGAAGCGTTCCTATTTGCTCCGTTTACTCAAATTCGCTGGCTTGAAGGTGGTCGTTTCCCGGCTGGTTTTTGCTGTGCTGAGCAAAATTGCTCGACTGTTGAAGTGGGAGTACGAAGATGCCATCAGCGATGCGGCTCGTGGCGTGGCTCGTCTGGGCTCGGCGAAACAGTTACGCTACCAGCCCTCGGCCTCTCTTTTAGCAGTGTTACTCCGGCGTTTGCGTCGCTGGCAAAGCAGCGACTTGGACGCACGTATACACGCCGGAGCCATGTTGGTGCGCTATCTGGACAATGTGGTGGTGTGTCCCGGCATGCACAATCCCATGCACCGGTATTGGGTCTTCCCCATTCTGGCGGATGACCCGCCGGCGATACATGCAGCGTTGCGGCAGGCTGGATTCTATAGTGCTTCGCTCACGCGGTCGGAAACCGTGGCTCCGCCGGAGGACCGTCCAGACCTTGATGCCGTGGTCGCGAAGCAGGCGCTTAGCAAGCTTGTGGTTCTTCCTTGCTATCAGTCGATGCCGCCAGCGGAACTCCAGCGACAAGCCGAAGTCGTGAAGGAGGCTGTGGAGGCAAGCCGTCGAGCGCACGCTGCTGAAGGATGCGACCGGGCCTGAATGCCGCTGCGTTATGAAGCGACAGTGGCAGCAGGAGACAGAGCCGCAAAGTGTGCGCGGACTTTTGCGAGATCGGTTGGGGTGTCGATCTCGGCCCACCAGTGGCCGCGTATCGATACGGTATCGATGTGTTCGTCGGCTGCCAACGAATTGAGTACCGAGAGATACCAGCGATCAAGCGCTTCAGGCTCGCGGATTGCCGCATCGAGGGCTTGCCGAAACGTAGTGACCCCACGGCCACAAAAGCGCATCAATCCGATGGATTCTCCATGGACGGTTGCGGATGGTAGGGTCTTGCCCACAGCTTTCAAGCGGCAGCCGCCGTTGAGCGAGACTTTCATATCGTCGTCGTCATAGGCAGCTTTCTGATCGATGGTGAGCGTGACCGGTGCTGGTGGTGCCGCGAGTAATCGTTGCAAGACCGTCGGGGTAAACAGTGTGTCGCCGTTCAGGAGGATAAAATCCTCTGTCATCTCAGGAATGGCGAGCCAACAGGTTGCCAGGTTATTCGAAGTCTCGAAGAACGGGTTGTAGCAAGTGCGGATCGTTAGCCGCGACGACGAATAGTCGGCTAAGAACGCTTCGACTTTGGCAGCGCCGAAGCCTACCATGACCGAGACGGAGCGGATGCCGCATTGCTCGAAGGCTTGCAGTTGTAGCTCCAAGACTGGCCGAGTATCTGCGACCGGGAGGAGACATTTGGGGGCTTCGTACGTTAGAGGGAGGAGGCGTTTCCCTTGGCCAGCGCTCAGTATGATTGCTTTCATGTCCTGAATGTCACGAATATGGATGATTTGCTTGGTGAGAGCTCTCTGCGAGCATGGTTTCGTAGCGGCAAATGAAGGGTCTGTCGTGCAACCCCCGCGCCCGATATAAGGGAAACCCAAAAGAGAATCAAGGTGTACACTCCTTGCCTTCCGGGTCGGTGACTGCTCACCTGAAGGGTCTTTTTCTCTTCTACGATCATGCGTGAAAAATTCACTTCGATGCGGCGACTCGGTGCCGTCCTGAGTAGTTATACGATCCGCGCCGTCGCTGGCCCCACAATTTCCGCTATGGCCGGACTCGCGGTGTTGCTGCTGGCCAAGGACCTGCTGGGATTCTCGGACTTCGTCATCAATCGCGGCTTTGGGGTCGGTGTGGTGAGCATGATCGCTTTTTACGAGTTGCTGCCTTTGCTTGCCCAGGTGTTGCCCTTCGCCGTATTGATTGGCTCCTTGGTGGGGCTTGGTCGGTTGCGGGGCGACCGTGAAATCGTAGCCTTGGAATCGTCGGGGATCGCGAGCCAGCGACTGGTTGGCCCAGTCCTGCTGTTTTCGACAGCTATGGCAACGTTTGGCTTGGTTTTGAGCTTGTTTGCTGCGCCCTGGGCAACGCGTTCGCTGATGGCGACGCTTCGCCTGATGGCGACGGAAAATCCTGGGCTGGCGTTGCGGGCTGGCACGATCCATGAGTTTCGCGACGTCAAACTGGTGGCACGGGAAATTTCTGCGAGCGGGAAGCAGTTGCGCGGGGTGCTCGTGTGGGTGCCGGAGCAGGGGCAGACGTTGTTTGCCGAGCGCGGAGAGTTGCAGTCTGCGCACGAAGGTGGCATACAGCTTGCCCTCCTCGATGGTGTCATGTTGCGCACCCCACGGGTGAACGGCGAGGAGACCCGTTTCGAGCGATTCTTTCAGCCGCTTCACGAAGGCACCGAACGCATTCGCAAACACGAAGACGTTCTGTCCGAGGTTCCGCTGGCAGAGGTTGCCGCGCTGGCGTGGGATGAAGCGACGGCGCACGAATCTGCCCTTCTGGCACAACGAGAATTGCACCGCCGTGTGGCGTACCCGTTCGCTGCTCTGTGTTTCGCTCTTTTGGCCGTGCCTCTGGCACTTTCAGGCCAGCGCTTCTCGCGGGCGGCTGGTGGTGTGGCTGGGCTGCTCGTGACGTTGCTGTATTACGGTCTGATGCAGTTCGGCGACGGTCTGAGCCAGGCCGGGATGCTTTCTGCGAGCGGTGGCGTGTGGCTGCCGAATCTGGTCGTTTTGGGGCTTGCCCTGATCTTGCTCACACGCGGACGCTGGTGGCCGTGGTGGAGGCTGTTACCATGGCGTCGTTCCGGCGATCTCAAGGTTGCGACGAAGCCCTGGTGGCGTAAGGTGTCCGCCTTGCCGCTAGGGTTCTCGCAACGCTGGGTTCTGTGGCGTTATGTCGGTCGGCAGTATCTGGTGTTGTGGCCGCTCTCGTTTGCCGGACTGTTTGTGGGGTATCTCCTCGTCGATATTCTGGAGCGGCTTGATTGGTTTGCCCGCCATGAGGCGAATCTGTTACAAGCCGTGCAATTTTACGGATTCCGTGCACCGCTGCTGGCCTCGCGGGTCGTGCCGATGTCGCTCCTTTTAGCGACGACGCTGACCGTGAGTGCGCTTGCCGCACGACTTGAATTGGTCGGAATGCGAGCCTGTGGGGTATCGGTCGCTCATGCTCTGCTTCCGATGCTCGTGATTGCTGCGTTGGTCACGCCTGGAGATTTCTTGCTCAACGAATTTGTCGTACCGACCACGAACACCTTGGCCGATCAGTTCAAGGATCAGGAGATTAAAAACCGAACACTGGACACTCGGCCGCTGCAGCAAATGATTTGGTATCGGACAGGGAGGTACGTGTATCAAGCCGCGCAATTCGACCCTCGACAAGGGCACGCTATGGGGCTATCGGTGTACACCTTGGGGAAAGATGGATTGCCGGTCGAGCGTATAGATGCGGTTGAGGCGAAACATCTCGGTGCAGGCGTCTGGGAGCTGGACCAGCCTGTCCGCGTGAGCATTTCTGATCGCGGGGTACAGGAAATGCCAGCTGAAAATCGCATCCAACTCGGCCCAGCGCCTCAAGCCACGGTGGACACGATGCAGCTTGGCATCCGCGAGTTAGCGCAGCACATCTACGACACTGAAAACGGCGGCTATCATGCCACCGGCTACCGCGTCGATTTCCATGTCAAACTTGCTGCGCCGTTCGCATGTCTCTTGCTGCCAACGGTGATTCTGGTCTTCGCGATTGCCGGGCCGCCGTTTCCTCCTACAGCGGTGACTCTGCTCGTCACGACAGTTGTGGGAGTTGGCCATGTACTTATGACTGGCGTGTGTGCATCTTTGGGCTACGGCGGGTTCTTGCCGCCCGTGCTTGCTGGGTGGTTACCGTCGATGGGACTGGCGGGTGTGGCGAGTGCATTGGCACGACGCAACCTGGGGTAGGAGGGGCGTCGTGCCGGACGAGAAAGACGAGGGTCTCGGCGATTATTCTTGCTCAAACACCGTGGGTTTGAGTTGTATGGCTGGAAGTGTGAGTGCTGACTTAAAGCCACCTGGGCCTCGAATGCAAGCATCTTCATCGCATACGCCATCGACAGGGTTATGGTCGAGGCATTCGCATTCGACGATGTTGCCGGTCGTGGCAGAATTCCGGGTTGAGAGTAACTTCACTGTACCGCTGCCCATCGCTCGGAAGGAGCGCTGATAGCGGATGCGGTTAGCTCCGCCTGTGCCCGAGCTTTGCGTATTGAGGAGGACGTCATCTAAGAAGACGAGAGATTTGACGGGTGCTTCTTCGATACCACCGATTTCGATCTCACCACCGCGCCCTTCTCCAGTCGCTGTGAAGGCACCACTCAGGCGAATGGTACTCTCCGGTTTGCTTAAGAGCAGTAAGGTGCCACCGTTGCCAGAGGGGCCTGAAGCTTTCGCGCTGATTTTGCCGAGAATATCGAGTTTCGACTCCGCGCTCACTGCCAACTCGCCAGCACTGCCGTTGTTGCCGCTATCCAAAGTGATACGTCCTTCGATCACAACACCGCCGGACTCTCCGCTGGCAGTATCAGCGTGCGCAATAATCTTACCGCCACCGCTGCTACTGGCGTCGCCTGAGGAGAGATCGAGAATCGGGGCACTCGTGGACGCTCTGACATACACGTTGCGCCCTTCTAAGACGAAACCGTTGCCGGAGCTAGCCGCTGGGGCTTTCAACAAGAGCGGGGCCGCGACCGTGACGTCTCCAGTCGCGAGGAGGAAGATACTACCTCCTTGACGAGGGCTGGTTCCGCTCACGTCGATCGGTTTGGACACAGTGATCGGTCCCGCCGTGGCGCGAATATCGACACGCCCTGGCCCTTGGGTGACAATAGGCTGGTTGACGGTAACGTGGCGACCTACGATGAAGAACTGCCCACCCGGGGCATTTGAGAACTCGGCTGATCCTTGCAGCTCGACTTCTCCCCCGGCGGTGAGGCGAATCGGCCCGCCGGCAAGGCTGTCGCGGTCGCCAGCCTTGATTTCCCCTTTTGCCCCTGCCGGTGTGGTGAACTTTCCAGCAACGTCAATGAAGATTTCGCTGCTTGCCACACCATCGGTCTGAATAGTACCGCGGAGCGTGAGATTCCGCGCCATGATCCGCGCCGCGCCGTCGCCGGTCACTTGCACTACGGCAGCGTCAGCAATGGTTACATCTCTGTCGCTAAAATCGAGCGAGCAGTTGGGTTCCAGTTCGTGATAGCCTGTAATCACACAAGGGTCCCCGGCGCAGATCTCGGAACTGCATTCACCAGCGAGTGCTGGAGAAAGGTCGAACATTGAGAAGGCAATGAAACCCAGCAGAAACCCAGGAATTTTCTTTCTCGTTTGCAAAGAGGATCTATTGGCGTGCATCTGTTTTTCCTTTCCTCAGAGTGCCGAGCGTCCTTAGGGAACGTAGTTATTGGCGCAACCGACAGGAGAGCACACGTTGATCTGCTCGCCATCTGCGGGTGGCAACTGGATGTAGGAGGCTGGTGCCATATACGAGAAATTTTGCAAATCTGTTCCACTTGTTTGGAAAGGGCCGTTGGCGACCGGAACAGTATTGAATTTGACATCGAAGAGAAACCGCCCATTCTGGCTGATCGTGTTACCAATCACTGAAGTGGGGCCAGAAGCGTTGTCGAAACTGTCGGACGGCCAATAGCCAGGCTCATTCGGATACGAATCGACGACGACGAGATCGCCCTGTTGGTAGCCGCTATCGGCAAAAACATTCTTGACGTCGGACTGGCGACATTGACGGTTCGGTTGCGACTCTCCAGGCGGGCGGTAACTCGTGTTATCCAAGCACACCGTCCACGGGCGGGAGCCATAGGCAGTGCGCATAGACTGGGTATACACGATTTGCTCGACACCGTTGATGACGTACCCTGGCCCGCAGCCGCAGGACCCGGTCAAGTTGATACTCCCCGGACACATATTGTCCACGAAAAGATTGGTATCCGGCGTATTGCACAGGATCTGAGGCTGGTTCCCCCAGAGGCGAATCCTGACGATCTGATTGTAAGTCGAAGTGGGGTCCAGGGTGAGCGCTGGTGCCTGTGGGTTCTGCGGCTTCATGATGAGGGCAGTGGCGATGCGGTTGTGATGGCTCCCATTCCTCAGGACAACCCCCCTCACATTGTTTGAGCCGAGGCCGGACGTGAATCCAATAAATTCACTATTCGTTACCTCTTCTGCGATCATGCCTTCTTGCCCGCTGCCTTTGAGGTCGAACCTTGCAAACTTGTGATTTGTCCCGCCCAGGATGCGCAGCCCGACGTTTCCACAGCCGCGAATACACATGTTGCGCGCCTGAAGTCCATCGACTGTGACGCGCACCCCTTGCTCGTTCATGCCAACGATGAGACCGTCTTGAGTAGGGACGGGTGTGGCCGGACATTCGATGCGAATATTGGTGAAGCGAACGTCACTTTCATCAATGACAAGTTGCGCATTCGCACCAAGTCGAAAGAGAATGTTGTCAAGGGGAACGTTGCTGGTCGTCTGCAACACCTCTTGCCGCGCGCGTTTGGGGGTTTTGCGACCGTTCACGGGGACGAGGGTGAGGCCAGAGGTCCGGCCGCAGATGTCTGACGCATTAAGAAATTGTGCGACACTGTCCACATACGATCCGCCCCACAAAATAAGTGCAGTGGCGATAGCTAAGCAATACTTTACTAAAGTGAACTTTTGCATGCTCGGTCTCCTTCTCCTTATCGAGCGTCCCTCACGAACGACGAGGTCCTTTCGTGATCCTGCTCCAGGGTTTTCCTGCCTCCGTGTCTTCCTTCCCGCTTCCCTAGCCCTATCGTTCTCTAGAACACATTCAGTGCTGAGGCAAGAGTCTCCCCCAAGATATTTTCTTCGTAAAATCAGGCACTTCCGAACAATCACGGGCAGAAAACGTAGGGGTGACAGATAGCTGAATACGGAAAGATGAAGTATCGCTTGAGCCGAAAGTGAAGTTTTTCTTGAGGTGTGATCCAGGCGCGTTATCTCGGGTCAACAGGAGCGAATGATTCACGGAAGTGGTTATTCGGAGACCGTTTGCGCCTGCCGCCGCGCACTGCGAGCGGCTAATTGCCGGGCAGCATGTTGTTGCTCTTCTGGAGTGATGGCCCCTTGCGGAGTGCCACTGAGATCGTACCGGGGTCCTCCTGCCGCAAGTGCACGGAGATAGGCGACCGTGTGCGGGCGCTTCCAAAAGGCAATCGCTCTTCGTGCCTGCTTGGCTGACCACCCTTCGAGCTGGGTGGCAATCTCTTGGTCAATGTTAAGAGCAAGAGGGCGCACTTCTGTCGGCTGTAAAGGAAATGCTTGTGGCCAGCGTTCGCGAAGAATGGCGAGTAGTTCTAAGGCTTCTTCTTTTGGAACAGTTGGGATTGCTGCTTTGCCGCTCGGAGCAGCGACCGCTGCACCAAGTCGAGAAGAACCTGGAGAAGGAATAAGGTTATTTTTCTTGACGGATAATGTTGTAGGCGGAGTATTCTCCGTAGCTCGCGGAGAGCGTCTGCGTACGACGACTACGGGAGTTGAGGAGGAGGAACCAGGATTTCTCTGGTACGGCATAAATGCTTCTTTCCTGCGACTTCGTTTTTCCAAGACGGTTGTCAAGCGCAGGAGATCATAACAGATGGGAAGGGTCGGCACGAGGAACGTTGTGCTCCTCGTGCGCGGAGGAAAGATAAGAGCGTTAGATTTTCTTTTTAGAGAAGTACCAGTCGGTCTGAGTGACTTCACCCTTACGGCCCATCTCCAAGCGCTCGCGCAGCGCCGTCTCGTTGGCCGGTGGGGGCACGATCACGTCTTCCCCCGGCTGCCAGTTCACTGGCGTGGCAATCCCATGCTTATCGGCGGCCTGCGCCGCATCAATCGCCCGCAAAATCTCCGCCGAGTTGCGCCCCATGCTCAGCGGATAATAAATCAGAAACCGCACCTTGCCGGTCGGGTCAATCAGAAACACCGCCCGCACGGTGGCGGTGTCACTGGCTCCTGGGTGAATCAAGCCATAGAGCGCTGCCACTGCCATGTTGCGGTCGGCGATGACCGGGAAGGGAATGCGTTGCCCAAAGTTCTTCTCGATGTTCTGCTCCCAACCAAGATGCGAGAAGATGCTATCGACGGAGAGGCCGATGGGTTGGACGTTGCGGGCGGCGAACTCGGGGGCGAGGCGAGAGAACTCAATGAACTCGGTGGTGCAGACGGGGGTGAAGTCGGCGGGATGGGAGAAGAGCAGGACCCATTGGCCGGCTTTAGTGTATTGGGAGAGGGTGATCTCGCCATGGGTGCTCATGGCTTTGAAGTCCGGAGCCAAGTCGTTGATGCGCGGGATCGGTTGTCGTTCTTGCGCTTCCATGATAATGCGCCTCCTTCTTTGTACGCTAGAATGGTTGCTTATGAGTCAGACTGAAAAATCGTCTTTTATATACCCACTTGGTGAAGGAAGGGAAAGTGGGTTTTCTACTGCATGCCTCGCGTTGGTGGTCTATTTTGTGTAAAGAGAATACCGTCTGCATGGGACGGATAAATCCGGGCAATGAAGGAAGGAAGAACAGCGATGTCGAGCGGCCAATTCACGCTCCCTCCTCGAATCAGTCGGTTGCATGACCTCGCCTATAACTTGTGGTGGAGCTGGCATCCTGAAGCCAGAGACGTGTTCGAAGCGATTGATCGCACCTTGTGGAGTTTGACTGCCCATAATCCCGTAAAGCTTCTGCGGGAAGTTCCCCCTGAACGATTACACGCTTTAGCGTCAGACCCCTCGTTTCTGCGTCGCTATGATGCGGCAGTGATGGCATTCGCTGCCGACTTGAACACCCCTGAAACCTGGACGACTCGTACTTTTCCACATGTGGCTGAAGCGACGGTGGCCTATTTTTCGGCGGAATTCGGTATTCATAGCTCTCTGCCGATCTATGGCGGAGGGCTGGGTATTCTCGCTGGTGATCATTGTAAAGAGGCCAGCGATATCGGTCTGCCGCTGGTGGGGGTCGGCTTCATGTATCCCCAAGGCTATTTTCACCAGCGCCTCTCTGCCGATGGTCGCCAAGAAGCAGTCTACGAGTATCTCGACCGTACCGATGCCCCCCTCATGCCAGCGCTCATGCCCGATGGCAATCGGTGTCGTGTGACGGTGCCGATCAATGATCGCCACATTCAGATGCAGGTTTGGCATGTGCGCGTTGGCCGGGTGTCTTTATATCTGATGGACACTGATGTCGAAGAGAACGCGCCGTGGGATCGTGAACTCTCTGCTCGCCTCTACGGCGGCGACTTAGAAATGCGCATCCTCCAGGAGATTCTCTTAGGTATCGGTGGCGTGCGCGTCCTCCGTGCTCTGGGCATCGAGCCCAGTCTCTGGCATCTCAACGAGGGACATGCTGCGTTTGTGACTATCGAACGACTGCGCGAGTGTATGCAGACCGGCATGTCCTTTGACGAGGCGCAAACCGCAGTACGCCAGTCTACGATCTTTACCACACACACCCCGGTGCCGGCCGGCCACGATGCTTTTTCTTTCTTGTTGGTGGATCGCTATCTCCACAACTATTGGGCAGATCTCGGTATTGAGCGTGAGCGGTTTCTTGCTCTCGGTGCCCATCGTGAACCGTGGGGTGAAGTGTTTCATATGACGGTTCTCGCGCTGCACCTAGCGGGATGGTGTAACGGGGTGAGTCAGGCCCATGGCGAAGTGTCTCGCCGCATGTGGCAATCGTTGTGGCCAGATACTCCAGCCGAGAAGACGCCAATTATTCATGTGACTAACGGGGTACATACCCCCACGTGGGTCGCCCCTGAACTCCACACACTCTACGACAAATACCTGGGACCGGATTGGGTCAAGCGCCACGATCAACCAGCGCTGTGGCAGCGCATCCACGATATTCCCGACGAAGAGCTGTGGGCGGTGCATAGTCGGCTCAAGCACAAGCTCGTCAGTTTTGTGCGTGAACGCGCACGCGATTTGTGGCGCAAAGAGCATCGCGATCCCGTCCAGGTGTTGGCATCGGGTGCGTTACTCGATCCCGAAGCATTGACAATCGGGTTTGCCCGACGGTTTGCTACCTACAAACGCGCGACGCTCTTGTTGCGCGACTTGGCGCGCTTGCAAGGCATTATGCAGGACCGGTGGAGACCGGTGCAGATTATCTTTGCTGGGAAAGCGCATCCTGCCGACGAGCCGGGGAAACATCTCATCCATCAGGTGTATGCGCTGGCCAAGGAGTATGACTTAGGTGGGCAGATTACCTTTGTTGAAGACTACGACATGCATGTTGCTAAATTCCTCGTGCAAGGCGTCGACGTCTGGTTGAACAACCCAGTCCCGCCCCTCGAAGCCAGCGGGACGAGCGGACAGAAGGCAGCGCTCAACGGGGTCCCGAATCTCAGCATTGCCGATGGCTGGTGGAGCGAGGGGTATAACGGCAGGAACGGCTGGACTATTGCCTCGGCCGACACGAATGCTGATGCTGGGGAGCGCGACGCGCAGGATGCGCACACGCTCTACAGCTTGCTCGAACAGGAAATTGTGCCGCTCTATTATCAGCGGGACGGGGATAGCGTCCCGCGAGGTTGGATGCGCGTGGTCAAAGAGGCGATTTGTTCGATCACCCCAGCATTTTCTGCGCGGCGCATGGTGAAGGAGTATGTTGAGCGCTTCTATGCGCCCGCGCTGCACGCCGAGCGCACCACGTCGTGAGCATCAGCCGAGTAAGCGAAAGCCAACCTTCAGCTTGACCTGGAATTGGTCGATCTGGCCGTTCTGGATCAGGCCACGGGTTTCCACGATCTCGAACCAGTCCAGGTTCTTGAGCGTCTGGTTGGCACGGCTGATGGCGTTTTGCACCGCATCTTCAATGGAGGTGGTGGAGACGCCGACGAGTTCGATGAGCTTATACGTTTTCTCTTGCATGGTACGGGTCCTCCATGGGGAAAGGGTGAGTGAAAGAGGAGTCTCCCGACAAAGCCGGGGGACTCGCGGAGTGTGCCAGTAACGAGGGTCGAGAACAGGTTCCCAGCCGTGTGCTGCTCGAAGGACCACGGAAAGGAGACCGTTGAGGAACGATTCCCCGAGTCTAAGCCAGACCAAGGGGGAAGGCAACGCACCTCTGGGCTTTCTTGCGAAATCTTAGCGTACCGTCATGGAGGGCCTATGACGGCGGCCTGTGGGTTCAGCGATACCGGACCGCTCATCTCCTCCGTCCCAGGCTCGGATCGGGAACCACTAAGTCTTGCGAGGGAAAGGGCGATACGGTAAAGCGATGCTTGGCGATTTCATGCAAGATGCTCTGAGAAGCGGAGGAGAGAAGTGAACCCCGAAGCCTCGCTTGCAACTGTGCCTGTGTTGGAAGTCTTTTTGAGTTCGACGATAGAGGACTTTTCGCGCTATCGACTTGGGGTAAAAAATGCCCTCGATGGGGTGGAAATTGCGTGTTTTCTTCCTAAAAGCTGGGTGACTGCCCACGCCTCGGTGGTGCGGGAGTGTCAGGAGCGGGTGCAACGCGCGAATGCTTTTCTGTTGCTTCTTGGTCATTGGTACGGCTCTATTCCGCCAGACTCACGGAAGTCGATCACCCACATAGAATATCAATGGGCCTGCGAGAAGTGGCCGGAAGACAGACTCCGGCCCATTGCCGTTTTTCGTCCGACATTAGGAAGTGAAGCCGATCAGGAGTTAAGCCAAGCTGCCGCAGAGATTGTATCAACGAGAAAGCTGAATAAAAAAAGCATGAGCAGTGGCTCAAAGCATTTCATAATGAGGTCAGTAACACCTGGAATGCTGTCCATGAATTCAAAGATCTCCACGAGCTAGAGCTTCGCGCTGCGGTATTTTGTTCGCGTCGTCAGATGTCTCCTCTTGCTGCTACCAAGCAAGGCGAGGGTGCTACCGAAACGCAGCCTGTAAGAGGTCCTTCCGAAGCCGAATGTGGGCGGTTGGGGCGGAAGCCGCAGTTCGACGCAGTGCGTGACGTTGTCACGGATTTAGCGCTCCAGCCGACGGTGCCATCTTGTGCGCTGTTGGTCTCCGGCCATGAAGACGCCGGACATCGCTTTTTCTTACGACAGTTGCTTCAGACCCCAACCTTGCTTCGTGGTCGTCCCACTAGCCTCGGTAGGCCGCTGCACGATCAGTACGATGTGTCGGTCTTGATCCCTTGGGTTGCGCAAAGGCTCGGTCTCACGGAACCTGGGCCGGTTCTGACGCTTCAGGATTTGGCGGAACGCGTCGCTGCTGAACTCATGCGCCAGCCGTTGGGCTTGGTGTTGGACCAGATCCACCGGTTAGCGGGCGGCGTCTTCGCTTTTCAACAGCATTTTTGGCTACCATTGTTCGCGCACCTGCAAGAATCGCGTGCGCGGTTCCCCAAGAGCCACCGTTTGGTAGCCATCGTGACCGACTATATTGGCGATCTCGACCAAGGCGCAGACGTTCCTTGGCAACGGACGCCAACTGACGCGCCGTTAGATTACCGAAAGTTGATCTTGCTTCCTCGGTTGACGGACTTGAGTGATCGTGACGTGGTGCAGTGGTTGCTGGAGGTGCGTGGCATGACGGAGGATGGGTCGGGAAGGCTGGGAGAGATCGCTAGGAATGTTTTACACAATGCCAAAGGTGAACCCGACCCGACGCCCGTGCGGGTGTTCGAGCGTCTGAAAGACGAAAGCCTCTGGTTGGAGAATGAGGAACCATGAGCGAACTCCGCTATACCGGTACAGGCACGGATTTTTATCTTGCGTCCGCCAAAGTTGCCGATATCGTTAATCTGGCGATTGATCTGGACCGCCCTCTTCTGGTCGAGGGCGAACCCGGCTGTGGCAAGACCATGTTGGCGTCTTCTATCGCGGCAGAACTCCAGCTCGACCCGGTCATCAGAATTTCCGTGAAAAGCACGACACATGCGCAAGACCTGCTCTACCGGGTGAATGCGTTGCGACGCTTGCAAGACGCCCAACGTCCCGGCAATGCCCAGGCGCAATACCTCTACCCGTATCTGTCGCTTGGTCCTTTGGGAGAGGCCATCCAGCGACAGCAACGGTGTGTGGTGCTCATCGACGAGGTGGACAAAGCCGATATCGACTTTCCCAACGATTTGCTCGACGTCCTCGATAGGTTCTCTTTTCAGATCGACGACTTGCCGGACGAGGAAGAAGCCTTCTGTCAAAAAGAGAAGGGGTTTGGCCGGACGGTGGAAGGAAAGCGGGAGGCGCATCCCATCGTCGTCATCACCAGCAACCGAGAGAAGCGATTACCTGAGCCGTTCCTGCGACGCTGTCTTTATGTGCGCCTGCGTTTCCCTGAGACCCCCGAAGACTTAGCCGCCATCGTGCGCATGAACGTCGGCCTCACCTCGGCAACCTTGAGCGCCGAGCTGCTCTGGGCGGCAGTTGAGGCGTTCCAACAGGTACGGAACACCGCTGTGGGCAATACCCAGAAGCCGCCTTCAACTGGCGAATTGATCGATTGGGTGAAGATTCTCCATTGGAAAGGCGAGACCGTGGAAAGCCTCAAGGAACGTCCCGCTCTTCCGCCGCAGTGGGAGATGCTGTTCAAGACGATGAGCGATCTCGATACCTATCCGAGCTTGGTGAAAACATAAGTGTAAGGATCAGTTGTGGATACCGAATTCGTCCTCGCCGGACTCTTTCACCATCTCGTGCGCCAAGGGTTTCCTCTGCACGTGCGTGATTATCAAGAGATGTTGCTCGCACTCCGGCAAGGATATGGGCGCTACTGCCGGCGGGATTTGCAATGGCTGTGCGAAACCCTGTGGGCACGGACGGAGGAAGAGCGCCGCCAGATTGAGGTGCTGTTTCGCGCGATACCCGAACCCACGCCGCAAGAGATTGTCGGCTGGACTGGCAAGCGTGGCACGGGGCGGCAACGAACGCGCGCTGCACACGAGCAATCTCGCACCAAGAACCAACCGGCAACTGACGCTCCTTCAGGGCAACGCTTGGCTGTGCAATTCGTGAGGCCGACACACACTGGCTGGGGGCTGCCGCAAGCGCAGGTGCCGTCCGCGCCCGATCAGTCGTTCGTGCTCGACATGCGTCCGCTCATCAGTGTCCGCGCTCTGATTGTCATGTGGCGGCGGTTTCGGCGTGCGTTGCGGAGCGGGCCGGGTGTGGAACTCGATATTGAGCGCACCATACAACAGCAGTGTCGGCTCGGGGTCCTAGCCGCACCTGCGCTGCTGCCTGTTCGTCGCAACCAAGCGCGGCTGCTGGTGCTGGTCGATGCCAGTCCGAGCATGGAGCCGTGGCGGAGCTTTTTCCCGCTGTTGACCGAGTCGTTGCGGGAAAGTCAGTTGGGTGCGGCGCATCTGTACTATTTCCATAACGTGCCCGACGAGGTTGTGTACGAGCAGCCGACCTTGACCCACCCCGTGTCATTACGCGACCTGATGCAGCGGCATGCCGACCGTCCGCTCTTCATCGTGAGCGATGGTGGGGCGGCGCGAGGACGGCGCAGTCGGCCAAGGTTGGACGAGACCGTGCGGTTCCTGACCAGCGTGCGCGAATGCTGGCGTCCGGTCGTGTGGGTCAACCCCATGCCGCAGTTGCGGTGGCCGGGGTCTACTGCCGAGCAGATTCGCCGTCTGCCGCAGCTCACTATGGTCGAGCTGACTGAAGATGGAGTGGTGAACGCCATTGATGTGTTGCGTGGGCAACGGAATGCGTAAGCGAGGAATGAGTACACGATCATGATGCAGGTCGCTACAGGGATGAACCCGCTCGAGGCATACCATGCCCTTATCCAGTTTGCGCGGCAGCGTGGTGAGGGTGCGCTACGGTTGGCGTTGCATGCCGCCGTGCCGCAAAGTTTCCGCCTGGATGTGCTCCATCTCTTGCGCGTCAATTTCGTGCCTGAGGCGGCGCACGATCCCGCAGTCGAGGCCGACGTGTTGTTGGCACCATTCTGCGAAGACCTGGGCGGTGGCTACTTCCAGTTCGATGCCGAGGTGCAACGGCTGTTGCTCGACGAACTGGTTGCGACCTATGCCGCCGAGACCACTCCGCGCGTGCAGCAGGTCACCCAATTCCTCCTTGCCTATGTCGAACGCCGCAGCCGGACTTTTCGTGAGCAATCGGACCGTGTGGCCAAGGACTATTGGGAAATGCAGCGTTGGGTGGCGTTGGCGTTCCTCGCTCCCGGCACGGCAGCCGAGCAATTGGCCGCCGCACTTCAACAAGCGACGGCTCCACAGGAGTCCGTCGTCCACGTGCAACTTGGCGGTCTTGTCTCCTGTCTATCGGTTCCTTTGGCGCAATACCCGCAGTTATTGACCTATGCTGCTGGCGTGCAGGCGATAGCGGATGGGCAAGCGGAACACGGGCGCAAGCTGCTCGCCCGGCTGCCGGACGAAAAGATCAAGATTGGCCGAGTCACCTTACGCTCGCCTCGCGATCTCGCGGATGATTGGAGAGGAAAAGATAAAGAGTGGGAAAATAGTGCGGCTGCGGCTGCGTCGCCACCGCCCCTTCTCGCTCCGACCTTTCGCAACTCTATCGGCATGGAGTTCGTGTTGATTCCTGCGGGCGAGTTTCGGATGGGGTCGGAGAATGGTTTCGATAGCGAGAAGCCGGTCCACCTTGTGCAGATCACCAAGCCCTTCTACTTGGGGAAATACCAAGTGACGCAGGGGCAGTGGCAGGCGGTGATGGGTACCAATCCGAGTCGTTTCAAAGGTGATCCGAATCGCCCGGTGGAGCAAGTCTCCTGGGAGGACACCCAAGAGTTTGTGCGTCGGTTGGGCGAGCAAGAGGGGAAGGCGTACCGATTGCCGACAGAAGCGGAGTGGGAATATGCGGCGCGGGCGGGGTCGAGCGGGGTGTATTGTTTCGGGGATGATGAACGCCAACTGCCGGGCTATGGGTGGTACCGCGCCAATGCCAAATGGAGGACGCATCCAGTGGGGCAGCTCAAGCCGAATGCGTGGGGGCTGTATGACGTACACGGCAACGTGGCGGAGTGGTGTCATGATGGTCTGCGGACGTACACTGATGCGAGCGTGTTCGATCCTCTTGGTCCAACGACCGCTGGTGCCCTTCGAGTTATTCGGGGCGGCAGCTGGGTCTGGTATGCGCAGGACGTCCGCTCTGCCTATCGCTACGCGTACTCCCCAGGCTACCGCTACGGCTACCTCGGCTTCCGCTGTGCGAGTTCCGTGTGAGCTAAAAAAGCAAGAAAAAGGAAAGAGCCGGACAGCGGCGAGGCGAGCGCGGAGTCGGAGACCGCGCCGCCCGGCGCAGGCCGGGGAAAGGCGGATGGCTGGGGGTCCAGGGCGAAGCCCTGGTCGAATTTTTAGGGAGGGGGAGGGTCTTTCCGCAAAAACCCGACCCCTGAAAGACGGTGCCGCGCCCACATGACCGCTTATCTCTGAGTGCAGGCTCCTGCTGGTGCGAGACCGAAGTCGCAACTCCAGAGAGCGCTACCCGAAATAGTAGACGTGGAACTTGCGCGAGCGGAATTTCCACTCGTCGCCGACTCTCACATATTCGTCGTCGTAATGGCCGGCACCGCTGATGGTTTTCCCATCGCGTGTGGCGCGCAGTTCCAAGTAACAGTTACCTGTCGCGCGATCAGGTCCATGCAACTCGAAGACATGATTGTGGATGAAAGGATGGGGGTCGAGATCGGCAAGCCCTTGTTGGTAGGCTTTCAGCAGCTCGGCTGTGCCTTTGGCCGCAAGCTGGGCACCGCCAGCGTCAAACTCGCCATCGGCGGTAAACAAACTCACGATGGCTGGCACGTCTTTTTTCCACACGTTATGACAATACCTCAGTGGTAAATCGCGGATCGCCTCCCGGTCGGCCATCTCACGAACCATGGTCTCGATACTTTTTTGCGCCATGCTCTCCTCCTTTGCTGTTTGCCCGCAGTCGCGGGGCAATGTGGCGTGATTATGCGAGAGAAGGAGAGGGGCTGTCAATGGATCGGCCTTGGGTTATGGTTGCACCGGCAAACGAACCGGAAAACCTAGCCAGTTGAGGAGACCGCCATGAAAGTGACCCTCGCGTTTGGCCGCGATGGTGCCGAAATCGACATTCCTGCGCACGTACACGCCAGTGTCCTGCATGCCAAGTCGGCAGAAGCCGCAGCCTCGGCGGATGCCGCACTGGCCGAGGCGCTCGCTCATCCCATCGGCACGCCGTCGTTGCTGGAGCTGGCGCGCGGAAAAAAGACTGCTGCGATTTCGATTTGCGATATTACCCGCCCAGCACCAAACCGCATCGTGCTCCCGCATGTGCTGCGCACCTTGGAACAGGCTGGAGTACCGCGTGCTGGGGTCGTTCTGCTGATTGCCACCGGGCTGCACCGGGCGGCGACGCCGCAAGAGTTACTCGAAATCGTTGGCCCGGACATCCTCGGGCAGTACGCCGTCGTCTCTCATGACGCCCGTGATGTTTCTTCTCATCTTGATCTGGGCACGACACGCTCCGGCACCCATGTGTTGATTGACCGACGCTTCATCGCCAGCGATCTCCATCTCTCGCTCGGCTTCATCGAGCCACATCTGATGCTCGGCTTCTCCGGCGGGCGCAAATTGGTCGCGCCGGGGTTGGCAGGAGAAGCCACTATCAAACGACTCCACAGCCCCTTTTTCATGCGCGACCCGCAAGTCGTGGAAGGCTCGTTTCCCGACAACCCGCTGCATCGCGAGCTATTGGAAATTGCGGCGATGGCTCGTCACGATTTTATCGTCGATGTTGCGCTGACCCGCTCACGGCAGATTGCCCGCGTCTTTGCTGGCGAGCCGACTGCCGCGCATGCTGCTGGAGTCGAGTTTGTCCGCCAAGCGACTCTGGCCTTGCTGGCAGCACCAGTCGATGCCGTAGTGACCACCAGTGCCGGATATCCGCTTGATCTCACCTATTACCAAAGCGTGAAAGGCGTGACGGCAGCGTCGCATATCGTGAAGCCGGGTGGGCGGATTCTGCTGGCCGCCGCCTGTCAGGAAGGACTCGGCAGCCCGGAGTTCACGAACTTCGTGCGGCGGTTTCCCGATGCTCAAGCCTGTCTCGATACCACGGAAAAAGAGCCAGTCGTCATCGACCAATGGCAACTGGAAAAGCTGGCCCTAGTCGCCAGCAAGGCGAGCCTTGCCTTTTGTACTCCAGGCATTCCGTTGGCAGATCGGCAATATCTGTGGGGGCCAGTATTCGACCGCCCGGACGAAGCGGTGGCGGCGTTGTGTCGCGAGCTGCCGCACGGTGCGCACGTCGCTATCATCCCCGAAGGTCCGTATGTGTTTTCGCAGTTGGCAGTGGCGGGAACGTGAAGTACCGGCTCTGGATTTTCTTCGTATCGTCACTAAGACAAAACTTGCCAGCCTACCATTTATGACAGGCGAACCTTTTGCTCTGCACTATGCCCGACAACTCATTCACAGGATCTTGCCGGTTGGAAAGGTGGGGTTCTCTACTCACGCCTTGCAGGAAATGGCGAAGGATCATTTGACAACTATTGATTGCACGAATGTCTTACGCGGTGGCGTAGTGGAACCGCCTGAATTACGAGCGGGTACTTGGCGGTATCGAGTCCGAGCTGCCTCGATCTACGTCGTAATCGCCTTCCGTTCCGACACACACCTTGTTGTGGTCACCGCATGGAGGATACGCTGATGAATTGCCTGACCTGTGGCGCAAAGATGAAAACCCAGAAGAAGGATGTTCCCTATACCGCTTGTGGTTTGTCCCATGTGACCTTACGGAACATTGAGGTCAGTCGCTGTTCTCAATGTGGAGAGGAAGAGATTACCATTCCCCGTATTGAGGCGCTCCATCAAACTATCGCTCAGGCGCTTATCGCAAAGCCATCTCGACTGAATGCCGAAGAGATTCGCTATTTACGCAAATATCTCGACTGGTCAGAGGCAGATTTTGCTGCCCATATGGGAACGACGCGAGAAACCGTCATGCGCTGGGAAAAAGCCCAGGCCCACATGGGAGCGCAAGCCGATCGTCTCTTACGCCTCATGATCGCCACCAAGGGGCCGGTGAGAGACTATTCGCTCGCAACGTTGCGAGCGATTTCGACGCAGGAACTGCCGCGAGTTTTCCATCTCGGTCTGACCGTGGAACACGAGGAATGGCAAGCCGAAGCAGCGTAACCTTCCCCAGCCGGCCGACAACCCTTCACTTCGCCATCATTTCCGACGGCCCCGATGTGTGCTTGCCGCTCGTCGGGGCGGGGAGACTGCATCGGTGTACGTTGCGAGCCTTGCTCGCATGTTTTTTATTCTCTCGGGCACTCGGCATATTGACTCCCTACACGAAGCCTTTCCCGGCGACGAGAAGCGTCTCCTTCCGTGCCGAGAAGGGCTCCGCTCTACCGGGTGGGCGCTACAGCGCCGTAGCCCGCATCTCCTCTGCCACCAGTTTACCGATGACCGAGTCGATGATCGCATCTGCTCGCGACCACACTTCATCTTTGGTCAGGGGAACAATCGGATGTGGTACCGTCACGACCTCGTACTGGGGAATGCCGAGGTTTTTGCATTGCACGCGGGCGGCGGCAACGAATTCCGTCGTAGAAATGTTGGCGGTGGGAATCCCGTTCTCTTCAAAGTAGGCGACATCGTGCGAACTGCACGAAATGCAGGATCCTCACGAACTCACCGCTTCGATCACGCCGTGACAGCGCGAGAGAATGTCTTTGCGTACCTCTGGCTTCGCCATCCGCGTGGGCGACGGCTTGGCATGGCGCACCACTTCGGCTACGCCGTAGCGATCTTTTAGCAAGCTTTCCATACGGTCGAGAAACACCCCGCTGTTGGGAAACCCGATATCCAGCAAGGCAATAGTTTTCCCGCGTACGCTGGTCAGGCGTTGGGCCAACGGCTTCTGTGCTTTGCCACCGTAGCCGATGGGGTTCATCAATTCTTCTGCCATACTCGTTCCTCCTTCTGATGTTTTGTTCTAGGAAGCTATTCGCTGACGTGAATCTGTTTTGTGACTGGGGTACTGCCTAAGTCATCCGCCACCCAGCCAGGAATCGCCACTGAGAAGCGCCCCGCTGTACCGCCGGCGACGACGACGAGGATTGACTCCGGCGAGCGGAACTTGCGCACGTAGCCATCGACAAGGAAGCCGCTGGTTTCTGCCCCACGTAACAACGCACTACCGAAGCCTTCGCCGCTATCTTTGCCGGGCTTGAGTTCGTCGAGCGACTTTTTGACGGTATCGTAGAGAAATTGGCGCACATCTTTGCGCGACCAGCCGTCGGCGGCAATGGTCTGGGCATGCTCTGGACTCAACACCAGCACGGTGTCACCGAACAGGGGAAAGTTCTTAAAGTTCCACAGTCCCCCGCCCATGGTGAAACCGATCGACGATGCAAGTTGTTCAGCGCTGCGGCTCTGAAAATCGCTGATCTGCTGCGGTGATCCACCCGCGAACAACGTAATTGCCGAGTCGTCTTCTCTGAACCCGCGCTCGACATGGAACGGCTCCCACGGCGACTCTTCTTCGTTTTCGGCAATGACTGCACTGTATTGACCAGGCTGACCCATCGTCGCCTTTGTCAGTTCATGGGGTCGTGCACCACCAATATTCATAATCGCCAGACGCAAGGCGCGACCGATGGTTGCATTGGCACGAAACCCGTGGCCCAGGGCGTTATGTCCACTATTCAATCCAATTTGTAGCCGCACGGGGCCGTTGATAATGGCCCACGGCGCGGCAGAGAACAGCGTGACATTGAGTCCGTGCGCACACAGCCGTTCGTCGCAGAGTCCTTCGACTCCGGCCAAGACAACCGGCAAGTATTCAGGCCGACACCCAGCCATGACCGCGTTAATCGCGACCTTCTCGACCGTGGCCTCGCCATAGCACGGGCCAATCATGCCCAGCAGCTCATCTCGCGTACGGTCTGGGGCACCGGCCAGCATGCGCTCGACGCGGTCGCGGGTCGGAGGCACCACGGGCAATCCATCGGTGACTCCTTGTTCGTACAGTTGTTCGATCAGATCCTCTGGCAGCAGTGTCGATGCAACAGCGTTAGCAGTGGCCACAGTGTTTTCCTCCTCAGCGGTTTTCTTCTCATAGGACGTTCGGGAAAGGATTGCAAGTTGCATTTGCACGCCTTGCCGTCTCTATGCTTCCTTTGCGTCTTCTTGGTTGACGGCATGACCGGGGTCGGTATGATTGCCGCGCGGATGCGCGACAAGATGCGCATCCCCGACTATGGAGGAATGCAATGGAACGTCCGTTACGCTTTGGCATTTTTATGGCCCCTTTTCACCCATCGGGGCAGAACCCTACCCTGGCTTTAGAGCGTGATCTCGAACTGATTACACGCCTCGATGAACTCGGCTACGACGAAGCCTGGATCGGCGAGCACCATTCCGCCGGGCTGGAGATTATCGCTTCCCCTGAAGTGATGATCGCTGCCGCCGCGCAACGCACGCGCCATATCCGCCTCGGCACTGGCGTCAGCTCGTTGCCCTATCACCACCCGCTCATGCTTGTGGACCGCATAGTGCTCCTCGATCACCTTACCCGCGGACGAGTCATGTTCGGCGTGGGGCCAGGAGCTTTGCCGTCCGACGCCCACATGATGGGTATCGATCCTGCCACCCAACGAACACGCATGGAAGAATCGCTCGGTGCGATTATGGCGCTGCTCACGTCGGATGAGCCGGTCTCGATACAGACCGACTGGTTTACGCTGCGCGATGCTCGCTTACAGTTACGCCCGTACACCTATCCCCACTTTGAGATTGCTGTCGCGGCGACCGTCTCGCCTGCCGGACCACGCACCGCCGGACGCTATGGAGCTGGAGTGCTCTCCCTAGGAGCTACGAGTATGGGTGGGTTCGCAGTATTGGGCGATCACTGGAAAATCTGGAACGATCAAGCGCAGAAGTTCGGTCATCAGGTGGACCGCTCGACCTGGCGGCTAGTGGGGCCGATGCACATCGCCCCCACGCGCAAGCAAGCCTTCGAGGAAGTAGAGTACGGCATTCACGAGTGGATCGACTATTTCCGCAATGTCGTGGCACTGCCCTTAGCACCAGAAGAACCGGACCCGCGCAAATGGCCGCAAGCTTTGGTCGATTCCGGTGCCGCTGTCATCGGCACCCCAGACGACGCTATTGCGCAGATTGAACGCTTGAAGAAACAGTCGGGTGGCTTCGGCTGCTTCCTGATTATGGCCAACGATTGGGTCGAGCGCCGTGCTTCTCTCGCGTCGTACGAGCTGCTGGCGAAAGAGGTGTTTCCGTGTTTTCAAGGCTCGTCCGACCTAGCGATTCGCTCGCGCGAATGGTGCCGTCGAGATCACGACCAACTGGTTGGCGGTGCGATGGGTGCTGTGCTCAAAGAAATCGAGCGCTACGAAAAAGACACCGGCTATCGGGTCTCGATTGCTGGCCCGGCGCAGAACTAGCAAGCCCTCAAGTAGGGGCGCAACATGCTGCGCCCCGTCGGGCTACTTGGCCATCAGATCTTTGGCGTAGCTGCGCATCGTCTGCATGTCGAAGGCTTCTTCTTTGAGGGTGCGAGGATTCCACATGCGGCGCGGCGCACCGGGCAGGTCGCCACCGTACACATGAATCGCAAACGATGTACGCTCTAAAGGATTAGCGATCGCATGAATAACTTCCTGGCCGAGCACCAGCACGTCCGGGGCCTTCAAGTCGCGCCCACCAGCAGCTTCGAGCGTCTCACCGCTGCGGCGGTAGAAATAATTATTCTCCTGCCCGTCGTAAACACCGATCACCGCCCACATCAGGTGATTGTGTGGCGGGCTTTTGAAACCCGCAGGTACAGCGGCTTTCAGAATGGTCAACTCCGGCGAACGATGAATGAGCAGATCTCCCATGGCATTGTCGCCGACGTTCTTGCCGTTGCCAAACGCCGCGAGCGCTTGAGTGATGCTCTCCGGGTCGCGCAGCGCTTCTTCGAGCAGTTCTTTCACTACGCTGGCGGGCTGCCCCTGACAGGCTTTCACAAAACTGTCGGTCTGAAACATACGCTATGCCTCCCTTGGTTGGAAAGAGTTATTCTCGTTGTAAACGAATATGTCGCTGGTAAATTTTGGGCAACTCCGACGGCAAGGCCGCCGGGTCGTCGATAATCATGTAACGTGACGGTGCGAACATCTCGCGCAAGTAATCGCGTCCCGCTTTGTCGATCGTGAGGCAGAACGACATAATGCCGCGTCGCTCAGCTTCGCGCAGTGCCATCATGGTGTCGCGTACGCCGTACATCGGCGCATGGGCGCTCGGTCCGTAATCGGCATCCTCCGGGTGGCCATCGCTCAACAAGACCAAGAGCTTGGCGCGATGTGAGAGATCACGCAGCTTGCGAATGCCGTGGCGCACGGCCGCGCCCATGCGCGTGCTACGTTGCGGCGTGAGTCCACCGATACGGCCTCTCGCCTCAGTCGAGAGCCTTTCAGTAAACGTCTTCACCGGGAAGAGTTCCACGTTGCGTCGCCCGCCGCTGGAAAATCCGTAAATGGCATAACTATCGCCAATCATATCCAACGCGGTCGAAAGCAGAACAAGAGATTCTTTCATCACATCGATGACGCGCGTGCCCTCGCGCCCGGGTAACGCGGCTTCGGTCGAAGCGCTCAAGTCGATCAGGAATAACGCGGCGATGTCACGCTCTAACGGCTGGCGAGCAATGTACAGCTTCGGTGAGGGTGGCACCCCGCTGCGCAGGTCCACCCGCGCCGCCACGGCAGCGTCAAGATCAATGGTCTCGCCGTCTTCCAGCCCTTTGACCTGACGGTAGAGACGCGGGCGCAGCCGTTGAAACTCGCGCTTAATATCTTCAGTCAGCTCACTGTAACTCGCGAGCGTGCGAGAGAAGAAGGCGCCATTGTCGCCTATGATCGGCACTTCGCGTACTTGGCTCCACTGTGGTCGATAATCTTCAATGAGAAAGTCCCACTCGTCGTACACATATTGGATACCGGTCGCGGTCTGCAGGCGACGCTCGCCAGCCTTACGTTTCGTTTTGAGTGTGTCGTCCTCGTCTTCAGCCTCGATATTAAACGTGAGCAGGCCGTTCTCGGGTTCTTGCCGCAGGGGGTCTTTTTTCTTCTTCCCATGAGCACGCAGGGCTTTGGCGATCTTTTGCAAGATCTCTTGTTGCTCAGCGGAAATTTGCGAGTTCGCATGTTCGCTGTAGCTTCCGCGCTCGCGCTGGGCATTCGCTGGCTCTGGTGCGAACTCATCCGGCCTTTCCCAGTCTTCTAGCGCAGTGGAACGTGCGGCACGCGCCAACTCGGGTGCGACCAGCCACGTGTGTAATTCGGTCGCTAGGACCAAGGCATCGTAGACCGTGGCTTCAGTGCCCAGCTCTCGCCACAGCGCCTGCGGAATCCGTGGCAGGGTAGTGGCTAACACCGGTGGCAACAGCTCAGTCAACGAAGCGGCCCAGGCGAGGTCATCGCGCAGCCCGTGATACGCTTGGGCCAATCGCCCAGTGACGCGGCGGCCTTCGATCAAGAGAAAAAGCGCTTCGAGTTGTTCCGGCTGGGGAAACAGTTGGAAATAGCTCGCCAAGTCATTGGGGGGCGCACCATTCTTTTCCGCGAGCTTATGCACCGACTCCGGCAATGATGACCAAAATCTCGGCACCGAGCAGGCATAGGTGCCAAAGGACCAGCGTCCGGCTTGGTGCGCGGCTAGTACGCGATAGAGCCGCAAATTTTCTTCGTAGGTGGGAAACACCTCAATCTGCACCGGCAGTGGCAACGCATCTTCTGGGTCTTCGGCCAGCGGTGGCGGAACAGACAAGAACGGTGATTCACCAATACCCAGCGCGTCGCCGCTCAGCATATGCAAGTATTTGAGCAACACGCCGTGGATATCCTGTAGGGCGACGGCAGGCGATGCACCGTAGAGCAGCAAAAGACTGGTACGTGATTCGAGGGCAAAGAAGGCTTCGCCGGCCTGTGGGCTTTTGCGCGCGATGGCTTCGCCCGCCGTCATCCACGATTGCACGCCTTCTTCTCCGACCAAGTCATACGCACGATTGAGAGAGCGGAACAAACGGGCCACGCCCGCCGGGAACGGCTGCGCCATTTGTGCGATACGTTCAAGTAGCGAAATCTGGCGCTCCGGTGGCAAGGAGTTCAGCGTCGGAGCTAGGAACGGCAACACCGTAGGGAGCGGCTCGGGATCGAAAATTGCCGCCGCTTGCAGACAGCGGAACAACGGTGGACGCAGGACCGGAGCTAGGAGTAGCAAGATACGCGGCAAAGCACGATACAGCTCGGCAGCAGCTTGCGGAGAGCGATACGCAGAGGAGCGCACTAAGCGATAAACATTGAGGCGCTCCGCCCCACTGAGTTCCTCGATGTAGTCGGGCAATCGTGCAAAGACTGCGGCATCAGCAGGCGCGATATCGAGCCCCATGCGCAGCCATTCGCCAATCTCGACCGAGGACCGCACGCCAAGCGCATGCGGTGTGCCAGTGAAAAAATCCTCGAGTTGGGCGGCTGATACCTTCGGTGAGTTCCCCAGAAGACGTGTCCCTTGAGTCACCCATTCGTGTAAGGCCCCACTCCCAATCCAGCTTTGCACCGACGCGGTATCGACAGGCGCGAGCGCATGCCGCAAGGCGTCTTGGTGAGCCGCTGGAGCTTCTTGCAGTACGGTGGAGAAATGTTCGTTCACGGGAACCTGTTATAGCAGGTTCCCGCGTGAGGCTGTCAATGAGCGCGGGTATCAGTCGTTCAGTCAGGCCGGTGCATCTGTGGGGGAGGGTCGCCTCGCTGAGGCGACCGCATTACTCCGGCGCGGTCAGGGCCCACGCCATGCCTGAGCCTACGCCGCTTGCTGCACCTTCTGCTTGAGCAGCTTGCCTACGATCTGATCGAGGACTTGGTCGGCTAACGCGCGGACGTCGTCTTTGGTTTTGGGTTGAATCGGATGCTGAACGAGGATGGGCTCGTATGCTGGCATACCCAGTGCGGTACATTGCGCGTGGGCAGCGCCAATAAATTCGGTCGTGGTCACGTTTGCCGTAGGAATGCCTTGCTCTTCAAAGTAGGTTACATCGTGCGAACTGCACGAAATGCAGGCCCCTCAATCGCTGAGGGCTTCGATGACGGCGTCACACTTCTCTGTCAGCTCGGCTTTGATGGCGGCTGGTGCAGTCCGTGCCACCGTCGGCTTCATCCGCCGCAGCACTTCTTTCACACCATATTTCTCGCGCAGCACCTCTTCCACACGGTCGAGGAAGAAGGCACCTTTCGCCTTGCTGATATCCAGCAGGCCGATGGTCGTCCCGGCCAGGGTGTCCAGGCGCGGGGCGAATGCTTTCTGTGATCGTTCCACTTTATCGGTGGGATCGAGCAACATGTCACTCATGGGTTAACTCCTTTCCTAGAAAAAGTTTGCTCATTCTTGAATTTCTTTGGTCGTGATTTTACTGCCAAACTGACCACCCGCCCAGCCCTGTACCGCTGCCGAGAAGCGCCCCGCCGTGCCGCCGGCGACGATGATGGAGAGATGTTCCGCCTTGGCAAATTTCGGGAAGAGCGTGTCGTCCGTCGGTGGCTCGCGATCTTTCTCCGGCATACGCAGCATGCTCACGCCGGCACCTTCGCCACCGTTGACCCCAGGTCGTAGTTCGCGCAAAGGACGGCGGATCTTCTCGAAGAGGAATTGGCGTAAGTCGTTTTTTGACCAGCCGTCTTGGGCGAACGTCTTGGCATGTTCAGGGCAGACCACCAGCATGGTGTCGGAGAATAAGGGAAAGTTCTTGTGATTCCATAGCCCGGCCATCGTCCAGCCCAAAGAAAGGGCGAGCTGTTCGGCGTCGCGGCTGGCATGGTCATTCAGCTGCATGGGCGAATGCCCGCCGAACAGGGTAATCGTGCTTTGCTCGGGGCGATAGCCGCGCTCGACATGCAGCGGTTCCCACGGGCTTTCTTCTTCGTTCTCACCGACGCAGAAGGTGTATTGCGCCGGGTGCCCCATGGTCGCCTTGGTGATTTCGTGCGGCTTGGCACCGCCGATATTGATGATGCACAGGCGGAAAGTACGGCCAATCGTCGCGTTGGCGCGGAAGCCGTGCCCGAGCGCGTTGTGGCCGCCGTTTACGCCAATCTGCTTGCGAATCGGGCCGTTGATGATCGCCATCGGTGTGGCGGAGAACGTTGTCACGTTAATGCCATGAATGCAAAACTGCTCTTCACACATGGCTTCTATGCCAGCGAGCACTGTCGGGAAATACGAGGGATGACAGCCCGCCATCACGGCGTTGATGGCGATCTTCTCAATCGTCGCGCGTCCGTAGTTTGGACCAATGAGACCGATGAGTTCGCTCGGCTCGCGCTCAGTCGCGGCCAGCATGCGTTGGACCCGGGCTTCGGTCGGCGGCACGACAGGCAAGCCATCGGTGACCCCACGTGCATAGAGCAGTTCGATAGGATCGTCTTCGCTCACCTGGATGCGTTTGGAAGATAATGCAGCAGTGTCCGACATGGTGCCCTCCTTCGACCGCCCAAGTCTGGCATTCTTCAGGCGGGGCTGTCAAGTTACAGGAGCATCCGAGCCATGGTGGTTGTGAGCCTCAGGTGCCTTCGTTTGGTCTTCCGCTCCCACATTTCCAAAAATGGTGGAAGCAGGTAAGTTTCTCCGACTCCTTCAGTACGAAGGAAAACTTGAAGTGGAGGTCGCGATGAGTCGTTCGTCCTATCGTGTAGTTATTATCGGCGCAGGTTCCGCTGGCATATGCATGGGTATTCACCTGAAAAAGGCTGGTATTGAAGAGTTCGTTATTCTGGAGAAGGCCGAAGGACTGGGAGGCACGTGGTGGCACAACTCCTATCCCGGAGCCGAATGCGACGTACAATCGCATCTGTATTCGTATTCCTTTGAGCAAAAGAATGATTGGTCACGCCCATTTGCCGGACAGGCAGAGATCCTCACCTACCTCAATCACTGCGCCGACAAGTACGATGTGCGGCGGCACATTCAATTCCGTACGCCTGTGGCTTCAGCCCACTGGTACGAAGACCAAGCCTGTTGGCGCGTTACTACCAGTACAGGGGAAGAGATTGAGGCACCCATCGTCGTGAGTGCCCTAGGCATGTTTAACAATCTGGTGTGGCCCTCCATCCCGGGCATTCATGATTTTACCGGTACCTACTTCCACTCCGCCCGCTGGAATCACGAGTATGACCTGCGCGGCAAACGGGTCGGCGTCATCGGGGTCGCGGCAAGCGCCATCCAATTCGTGCCGGAAATCGTCGCCAAAGTCGGCAAACTGCACCTCTATCAACGCACCGCAAACTGGGTCGTCCCCAAAGGCAACACCCCGTACACAGAAGAGACTCTCCAGGTCTTCCGCGAAAACCCGGACCTCGTGAGCAAGTCGCGCGAAGACATCTACCAGACCTGGAATACGCTGTGCACCTTCCAGGATAAAAAGGTGCTGGCCGATATTGAAAAAGCTGGACTCGAACAGCTCGCCGTGGTCAAAGACCCCGAGGTGCGCCGCAAGCTGACCCCCAACCATCCCTTCGGTTGTAAGCGCCCGTTGTTCTCGGATGTCTACTATCCGGTTTTTAACCGCGATAACGTAGAACTTATCACCGAAGATATCGCGAGAGTCACAGCCAATGGCATCGTCACGGTGGATGGCCAAAGCCGCGAGTTTGATACCATTATTTATTCGACTGGTTTTGAGACGACGACCTACTTAGCCGCACTGGATGTCACCGGACGCGGTGGGCACCCGCTCAGAGAAGCTTGGAGCGATGGCGCACAAGCCTACCTCGGGATTACCACCAGCGGCTTTCCTAACCTCTTTATGCTGTACGGACCGAACACGAATCAGGGCAGCATCATTTTCATGCTTGAACGGCAGGTCGAGTACATCATGCGCCAGATCAAGCGTATGGACACCGAGAAGCTAACCTGGATCGATGTGCGTCCCGAAGTTTTAGCAGCCTTCAACGCTCAGTTGCAGGAAGACATCAGCCGCGTGGAAGTATGGCAGGCGCAATGCGGCAACGATTTCTACTACCGTTCAAGTTCCGGGCGGCTCGTCACCCAATGGCCACATTCGATGGACGCGTTTGTTGAACACACCAGTCGAGCCGATGCTGAAGCCTTCGAGGTTGGAGCGGTTTCCTAAAAGCGAAGAGAAAAACCTCTTCTCCACCGCCACGGGCCGACGCCCGTGGCCAGTTCTCTGTTTTTGCCCAGTTTAGCGAATTGTCTCGGTCGGGAACACTCTTGCCCCGAACGCTCCCTGACTTCGTTTACTGAGAGTCCGCAGCCAGCAACTGCAACACCGCCGGCCATAACTCCCGATCATGAACGTTGTAGCGATACTCGGTGTCCAGTTCCTCTAGAAGAGTGACAATCTCCCGGCCGCTGTCACGATCGCCGTTCCAATCTCCGGCCTGTTCCACAATCGTTGCCAAGAAATGGTGGACGAGACCCAGCACACCGCTCTGGGTCTGCGTCAGCACTTTGAGCAGCGACACGTGATTGAGGGCGAGTCCTGGTCCGTGATGCAGCCAGCCAATAAATCCCGGCGCGGTGGCGTGTGAGTGTTGCCACCAATGCAGCCAAGCAAACGCGAGCGCCATTTGATCGGCATAAGGCAGGAGATAGAAACACGCTGCCCATTTTTGCGGAATCTCCACATCGGCGGGCAGCATGGGATACCACCCTTCTAATTCACCAGGGGCCAACTGGTCCCCCTGTTCCATCAACGTTTTCCAACGTGCGCCAGCGTCGCGCAGCAAGGCATCCATAGGGGCATGGCCAGTCGGACGAGTGACAAATTCCAGCATGAAGGCTCCTTCGCGCATACTGCTTTCAGCAAGATCACGGCGCTGCCGCCACACGAAAATAGCGGAACCCACCGCCGCCTTTCCAGCCCACGGCTTCTGTGACACCGCCTTTATCCGCACCGTCAATCACCTGCGTCAGGCGAGGAATGAGATGCGTGTGGCAATGCTCGCCCATTTCGATCATGATCCAGCGCCGGCCCATCTTATGGGCCACTGCGCCTGTCGTGCCCGACCCGGCGAACGCATCCAGCACCCAATCTCCCGGCTTCGTGGCCATACCGATGATGCGCTTGAGCAAGGCCTCCGGTTTCTTCCCGCTAGTGAAATCTCCCCCGCCTTCTCCGCCCAAACCCGTCGTTTTGATGTCTTGCCAGAAGTCACCGGGATGGACAGTGAGGTAATCGTCGGCAAACAACACCCGCATGCGCGGCTGTGCGCTTGCGGCATTATAGTCAGCTTTCATCGCGTAGAGCTTGCGTTTTGGCGTTTCGACTACGAACGCACCGGCATTGGGTGCGATGCGCTGGCGCTGGGCATCGGCCAGACGTTTAGCATTACTGCTCGTCGCCACCGTCCGCACGATCCGCCAAGCGTTACTGCGCAGCCAGTTTGCTGAAGGCGGCCCTCCAGTCTCACGGCGACAGACGACTTCAGCCGTCATGAAGACAAACCGAGCGCAGAGACGACCCGCCCGGTCCACCTCGGCAGCGGAGCGGGCAGGATTGGCGATGATCGCCTTCAGCTCTCGCAACTCTTGTTTGTTGGTATTCTCCAACACCAGCTTATACTCGGGATCCCAACTCTCTTTTGGCACTCGCTCGACATCGAGCCTACGAATGCCAGACTTTCCGGCCAGGATGAGGTACTCCTTCAGCTTGGGAATCCCCCCGCTCTCAAGGACGTGCACCATCTTCACGCCGGTGGGTTCAGCCATTTTGACCACGATCACCTTCAGATTATGTTCGCCGCACACTTCGGCCATGAACAAGAACAACCGCGCGAACTCATTATCGTCAATCTGCACGACCAAGAGGCCGTCCTCACGCAGCAGCTTCCACAGCAGGAGTAGCCGGGCTTTCATGAAGTCTAACCAAGCCGAGCGCTCAAGCGCGTCGGTATAATGTGTGAATGCGCTCCCGGTATTGTACGGCGGATCAATATAGATGCATTTGATCGTGCCAGTGAACTCTTGCGCCAGCGCTTGGAGAGTCAAGAGGTTGTCGCCAAAGATGAGGCGATTGTCGCAGAGGTCTTGGGCGGCGACAAGGCGTGGAGCGCGGTAGGAGCGGGTAGGATCTTCGTGGAGAATGGGAACCTCGGGGTTGGAAAGGCCAACCTTGTGATCGCGTCAATTGTAGGGAACGAACGACAATTCTTCAACTTCTGCCGCACCTCGGCACTTTTCTTGGCTCTTCTTGCGCCCACTGGGAAGTTCAAGCATAAAGAGGAGCGCAAGCCGGAACACCCGTTCCTCCGAAGCACGAACATTATTTTTCTCTAATGAAGGGAGATTGCTATGAAACTCAGTAAACCCCGCGTGGAGCCCATCCCGGAGACGCAATGGAGCGACACGGTGAAGCAAAGTCTGCGTGAGATCAAAGTCGGGCAGGGCGAGGTGCCCAATATCTTTAAGACCCTGGCGCACCACCCCGACCTGATGAAACGCTGGCTGGTGTTTGGCAACCACGTGCTGTTCAAATCGACTGTGCCTGCGCGCGAACGCGAACTGGTCATCTTGCGCATCGGCTGGCTCTGCGAAGCCGAATACGAGTGGGCGCAGCACGTGCGCATCGGCAAGCAAGCCGGACTCACGGATGACGAAGTGCATCGCATCAAAATCGGTCCGACCGCCAAAGGCTGGAACGAGCAGGACACCTTGCTACTCAAAGCTACCGACGAGCTGCACAAAGACGCCTGCATCTCTGATGCAACTTGGCAAGGGTTGAGCAAGTCCTACAACACCCAGCAACTGATGGATATCGTCTTTGCTGTGGGACAGTACAACCTTGTGTCGATGGCGTTGAATACGCTGGGCGTGCAGCTTGATGCCGGATTGACCACGTCGTTTGAGAATACCTGAGGCAGATGGGGATAGAGATAGAGAGGGGAGATAGAGAGGAGAACAAGAGTTCCGCTCTGTCTCTGTCTCAACTCTCTGTCTGACGTTGAAGGAAAAGAGAAGAATGAGCGAGGATCTCGTCAGAGGAGATTGCTATGTCTGACCGACTCAAAGATAAAATCGCCATCGTCGTCGGTGCCGGACAAACGCCGGGCGAGACGATTGGTAACGGGCGTGCGTCTGCACTCTTGTATGCACGTGAGGGTGCGAAGGTGCTGGTGGTCGATTATCGGCTCGGTTCTGCCGAGGACACCTGCGCCATGATTACGAAAGAAGGTGGCACCGCCATGCCTTTCCAAGCGGATGCGACGAAAAGCGAAGACTGCAAAAAAATGGCTGACGCTTGCGTTCAGCAGTTCGGGCGCATCGACATTCTGCATAACAACGTCGGCATTGGCGACAATGATGGTGGTCTCAATCAAATCACAGAAGAAGCATGGGACCGTATTCTCGCGGTCAACATGAAGAGCGTCATCATGCCCTGTAAGCATGTTATCCCCATCATGCGTGGGCAACACAGCGGCGCGATTCTCAACATTTCGTCGATTGCCGCCGTGTGTAACGTGGGGATTCTCGCGTACAAAACGTCCAAAGCTGGAGTGAACGCCATCACCAATCAGTTGGCGCTATCCAATGCCAAGTACGGGGTGCGCGTGAATTGCATCATGCCCGGGCTGATGGACACGCCAATGGCCATCGAGGGTATTTCTAAGGCACGCGGGATTTCTAAGGAACAACTCCGCAAGGAGCGCGATGCTATCGTTCCGCTTGGTGCCAAAATGGGGACGGGCTGGGACATCGCCCATGCGGCGTTGTTCTTGAACTCCGACGAAGCGAAATTCATCACCGGCGTGATTCTGCCAGTCGATGGTGGGCAGGCCGCGAAGATTGGGTGATGACTCCGAGTCCTTCTTCAAGAGGGACACAATGAGGAATTCCTGTTCGCGCCTCCCACTCGGGGGAGAAGGAATTCCTCACTTCCAGCGAGGGATATCTTTCCCGGTCATAAGGCTCCACCGCTGAATATCTTCCCTATTGTTTTTTTCCAACATACTCAGGATCACGTGATAATCAGGCTTCCCTAGCAGCAAGACCACACGCAGCGCTTTCCCTCTGAAACGCTGGGAACCCTTCGTGCGCCAGTCCTGTAACCAACCGGCGATGCGTTCTGGGGTCTCTGCGAGTTGCGCTTTCATGGCAGTCATCTCACGAGTGCGCCACGCATCGCTCCAATCGTCGGAAGCAATTTTCAGAGCATCCAGCATATGAATTTCCTCCGACAACTGTGCGACTTCCTCCGATCGTGCACGCATCGATATCCTGAAGAGGATCCACGAAACGAGGAGCGTAAAAGGAGGAGAAAAGGCGAGGAACAGAAGGGGAATGAAATCTTCATTCGTCATGGCTCTGACGACAGCTTTTGCTCCCGTCCAGAAAGCATATACCCAGAAAAGACTAAAGAGCCCGAGAGCAACGTTTAGCCCAATACTGATACCCTTCTGTAAAGGAACAGGCGCAGGCGGCTGCGCGAACCGTTTGCGCAAAATCAAGAGCGCGATGGTATTGGAAAAACAGAAAGCAGAGAAAGACATCCCGAGGAGCGCGAGCCAGAGAGTCCCATAGACTTCGAGTACCATGTGTTCTCTTTTGCGAAAGAGTAATCTCACAAAGTAAGGGCACGGCGCACCGTGCCCCTGCAAAATTACAGATTCCCCACCTCCAGCTCTAACAGCTTCCCATATTTCGCAATTGCCTGCTCGCGCCGCGAGACCAAATGGCCCGAAGGGAATAAGCCGTCGGTGCCCTTGTACTCGCGCAACACCCGTCGTGCCACTGTGACTTTGTGAACCTCGGTCGGGCCGTCAGCGAGACTGGTCATGAAAGATTCGACCATCTGGGCGGAGAACGGCATCTCATTCGACAGTCCCAAGGCTCCGTGCAAGCGCAAGGCACGGTAGACCACGTCGTGGTACACCTTCGGCATCAGCGCTTTAATAGCGGCGATGTCTTTCAGGACTTTGCGATAGTCTTTGTATTTGTCGATGCGCCAAGCGGTACGCAACACCAGTAAGCGAAACTGCTCCATCTCGATCCACGAGTCGGCGATCTGTTCTTGCACCATCTGCTTATTGGCGAGGCTCTCGCCCTGCGTTTCCCGCGACAGCACGCGCTCGCACATCATGTCGAAGGCTTTTCTCACCTGCCCGACTGTGCGCATGGCGTGATGAATGCGTCCGCCACCCAAGCGGGTTTGTGCTACTTCAAAACCCTGGCCACGCTGTCCCAACAGGTTCTCGCGCGGTACCCGTACATCCTCGTAGCGGATATAAGCATGTTCGCCGGTCTCTTCATGCTCGGTACCGAGACCAACGTTGCGGACGATCTTGACCCCTGGCGTGTCGGTTGGCACGAGGAACATCGACATCTTCTGGTGTGGTGGAGCCTCGGGATCGGTGACCACCATGACGATCAGGAACGACGAAAAGCGGGCGTTCGAGGAAAACCACTTCTCGCCATTGATGACCCAAAAGTCGCCCTTCAGCTCGGCACGGCACTTGAACATCTTGGGGTCGGCACCGGCATGCGGCTCGGTCATGGAAAAGCACGACACAATCTCGTTATTGAGCAGCGGCTCGAGAAATTGTTTCTTCTGCTCGGGCGTGCCGTAGTGCGCGAGAATCTCCGCGTTGCCGGTGTCCGGCGCTTGCGTACCAAACACCACGGAGGCAAAGCGGGCACGGCCCAAAATCTCGTTCATCAGGGCAAGCTTCAGTTGGCCATAGCCTGGCCCGCCGAGTTCCGGTCCGAGGTGACACGCCCACAGTTTGCGTTTCCTTACTTCGGCTTGTAACGGGCGCACGAGCTTCTGATTGCGCGGGTTGTGCACGTCATATTGGCTGCCCAACACGTGTTCCAGTGGTTCGACTTCTTCACGGACAAATTGTTCGATCCAATCGAGTTCTTTTTGGAATTCCGGCTCGGTCTCAAAATCCCAGGCCATACGCGTTCTCCTTCCGGATGTAATGAGGCAATGATGTACGAGGTTCACGGCGAGACGACAAGGGCGGGAACAGAACAGATGGTTGCAGATTGCACCTTTCTTTTTCACCCCTTATAGTTTCGTGCATGAGCACTATCACTTTCGATACGTATGCGTATGTGAAGAGGCTGAAAGCCGTAGGGGTCTCAGAAGAGCAGGCTGAAGTACAGGCACAAGCCATTGCTGGCCTCGTTGATGACCGGCTTGTGACGAAAGAGGACTTCGAGCGAGGCTTAAAAGAGTTAGAATATCGTCTGACTCTTTGTCTAGGCATGATGATGGTGGCGGCAGTCAGCATCATGGCGACGCTGGTGAAGCTGCTCTAACCCTCACTCTGTGCCAAAAAATGTGGGTGAACCCTTTCCCTGGCAAGAAAATAGCGCTAGGGTGACGTTCAATCTACTCAATGCTGCCATCCTAAAAGGAGGGAGACGTTTTATGTCATACGATGTCGTGATTAGAAATGGGACCGTTGTCGATGGAACCGGCGCGGCGCCGATCCGGGCGGATATAGCGATCGCCGGGGGGAAGATCGCTGCCATCGGCAAAGTGACCGACGGCGCGAAGCGCGTGATCGATGCTTCCGACCTGATTGTTTCTCCAGGGTTTATCGACCCGCACACGCACTACGATGCGCAAGTCTGCTGGGACCCCTTGTTCACCTGCTCGTCTTGGCATGGCGTCACCAGCCACATCATGGGCAACTGCGGCGTGGGCTTGGCCCCATGCAAACCCGAAGCCCGTGAGATCGCCGCGTGGGACCTCGTCAACGTGGAAGCTATCCCGTTTGAAGTGCTCGCCAAAGGTGTGACCTGGGACTGGACCACCTTCCCCGAGTACATGAACGCTGCCCAGAAACGTGGCGTCGGACTCAACGTCGGATTCATGGCCCCGCTCACTCCGTTCCGCCATTTCGTAATGGGCGAGGAGTCGATGGAACGCTCGGCCACGAAAGAAGAAACCGTGCAGATTGCCGCGCTGCTCCGTGAGGCGCTCTCCGTTGGCGCGATGGGTCTGTCGACCACAAATGGTCCACAGCACATCGGTTATCAAGGGCGTCCGCTGGCCTGCCGCCTGTCCAGCCGCGAAGAACTCACCGCTTATTGCAACGTCCTGCGTGACTTGGGGCGTGGTGTTATCGAATTGGCGTTGAATGATTCGCCTAGCATGGTCTCCGAGAGCGACTACGATCTGCTGAATCACCTGCTCACGGAAAGCCAACGCCCAGTCACTTGGCTGGCGTTGCTCAACCGTGATGACAAGCCGGAAATGTGTCAGGACACGCTGCGTCAGACCGAGTCTCTGCTCAAGCGTGGCGCGATCCCGCAAGTGACCTGCCGCCCGTTGATCATTCAGATCAACCTGCGCAACCCATTTATCTTCGCCAATATGCCGTCGTGGAAGCCAGCTTTCAACCAGACGGTGGAAGCCCAAAAGACCCTCTACCGCGAAGAATCCTTCCGCACCGCGTTCCGCAAGGCGTTGCAAGAGCCACGCATCTTCTCGGATAAGACCCTATGGAATCGCCTCGTGGTGAAAGAAGTGACCAACCCGGCGCTGAAATCCTGCGAAGGCAAGACGGTGTCGCAAGTGGCGGCGGATCGTGGCCGAGACGCACTCGATACGTTCTTTGATCTCTCGATTGAAGATGACATGAACACGCAGTACACGATGGAACTCTTCAATGCCACGGAAGAGCGGATTCCTGAACTGATTACCGACTCGCGCGTGATGATCGGCCTCTCCGATGGTGGAGCCCACGTTGACATGTTATGCGACGCTGGCTACTGCACCTATCTGATTGGCACCTGGGTGCGCGACAAGAGCGCGATGACGCTAGAGCATGCAGTACGCCGCATTACCTCTGAGCCGGCCAATTTCTTCGGCATCAAGGATCGTGGCATGTTGGCTGTCGGCAAGGCAGCTGATGTGACGATCTTCGATCTCAACACCATCGGTTCTGGCAAACGCGCTGAGATGCGCTATGACCTGCCGGGTGGTGGTCGTCGCTTGGTCATGCCAGCGAAGGGAGTGAACTACACCCTCGTCAACGGGCACGTGCTGCTCGAAGACGGCAAGCACACCGGTGCACTGCCGGGACAAGTGCTACGCGCAGGCATGTAATCCTTCGCGACACACAGGCAGCAAGAACAGGGGCGGGTTTTTTACCCGCCCTTTTTTTTGGCAGAAGCGTCATCAGTCCAGTGTCTCTGCGAGCGAACATGCCTTGCCTCCCGCGAACAATCGCCATGCCGTGTCGCCCTCAGTGCGGGGCGTGTTGCATTGCCCCTTCGATCACGAGTCCGATTCCTGGGATGCCCGATGGCAAGCCCGCAGGCGTGCGATGCGTACAACTCACGGCAGATTTCCGTTGCGCCATCTTTGGACGACCAGAACGACCGCAGTGCTGCTCTGGCCTACAACCCTCACTCGATATGTGTGGCGGTAGCCGCACGGAGGCATTGGCGAATCTGGCTGCTCTGGAGGAAGCGACCTGCCCTGATCTTAGCGAAAAACACTGAACAAAAACCCTTTGCTAGGGTCAGGAATGAATCCGCCCATCAGCCACAGGTAAACGAAGAATCCATAGAAGAGTGTCAGCAGCACCAAAGCGCAACGCCGCCACAAGGGCGGTTGAATCTCTTTTGGTAGGAAGGTCGTGTTGACGTAGAGAATATGCATGGAACTGATGGCGAGGACGATCCCGGCAACGTTGGCACCGAGTTGCAACAACACAATCGGTTGCGCCAAGCTGGAAGCGATGACCCCCCAGATTACAAACCCGGCCAGCACGGAATAATAGACCCGCCGCACGTCGCCACCGCTCACACCGCGCACCCGCGCACTGCCCGTCCACAAGATATCGGTCACGGCGCGTACAGTCCCTTCGAGGATGTCGAGCTGGGTCTTGAACAACATCCACGCGCCCATGAACGCTACGAGGAAGCCGAGAAAGGCCCCGCCTTGCGATGACATCGCTTTGGCCAGTGCGGTAGCCACGGCAAGCCCGCGAATGTCTTCTCCTGGCGGCAGAAATGACGTGTAGAGTACCGCCGGGAGCCCCATGCCGAGCAATGCCCCGAGAAAGAAAACGCCCCATTGGTCGAGGCTGACGATCCCCCACCAGCCGCGCCATTTCTGTAAATTCTTCGGTGTCATGGGAAAGGTACTGCCAGAATGCGCGAGCAAAACGCGCTGTCCGCCCACGGCAGCGGGGATAAAACCGACGACTTGCCCCATGCCGAAGCCTTTGTCTCGCGCCCAGTTGGCGAGCGTCAAGTTGGTCACACCGCCGGCACCAGAGTAGGCCGCGAACGCGCCAATCAGGAACCAGTCTGCACCCGGCGGAAAGAACGCAAACGTGCCTGTCGATAAATTGAAGCCAAAGAAGCCAGCGCCGGCTTCGCGCCAGCGACTGGCATCGGCATAGAGCAGGCTCAGGATGAGCAATGTCCCGAGAATAAAGACGATGAGCACCCAGTTGAGGATTTCCAGCGTGTGTTCAATGTGCCCGCCAGTTAGGAGAATGCCCACGCACACGGCGAACGTACCAACACCAATCCAGTACACGACAGAAGCCGCTTCTGGCCCGGCAGGCTGTCCGGTGCCTACGTAAAAAATCGCACCCGCTGCTGCTCCTGCCCATGCTGGCCAGCCGACTTGCAGGAAGTAGAATAACGTGTACAGCACCGCCCAAAACGTCGAGTGCGGCTTCGTGCGCATGAAGCCGGTGATTGCCGGTTCGCCCGTGTAGAGTGTGTAGCGAATGAGTTCTGTGTTGAGGATGGTCTGCAAGAGAATGGCGACACTCGACACCCACAACAGTGACATGCCGTATTTGACGAACGCCGCCGGTCCTAGCAACCATTCGCCGCTGCCAATGGACGTGCCTAAGATAATCGCGCCTGGGCCAATAATGCCCAAAAAGTTCAACCCTTTGAGACTGGGTGGAGCTGGTAAATCCGCCTCTTTCCAAGGGTCGAGGCCGGACCGAGCTTCTGTAGAGATGGGGGTTGCTGTGGCTTGGGTAGTTAGGTCGGCTGCATCGTGCGTCATCGTTCCTCATTCCTCCGCAGAGCCTGGGCTAGCAGATTCGCACCATTCCAGGTAGGTAGGGGCATATTTCTCGACGGAGGCGGCAACTATGGAACGACTCTTGGTGTATCACAACCCTGGCTGAGGGCAGTCGCGCGGAGCGCTCGACATCTTACGCGAGCGCGGCGTCGAGTTCGACGTTATCGAGTATCTGAAAAATCCCCTCGACCGAGCCACCTTTGCACGGTTTCTCGCCTTGCTCCCCAATCCTCCGGCAGACCTGGTGCGGAAGGACAAAAACTTTGAGTCGCTCGGATTGGAGGCCAATCAGTATGTCACCACAGACACGGTGATCGACTTATTGCTTCAGCATCCCGTGTTGATGCAGCGTCCGGTGATTATCCGAGGAGAGAAGGCTGTGCTCGCGCGGCCAGCGGAGAAGGTGCTGGAGTTGTTGGACTAGCAATTCGCCGGAGACGCCTCAGCGAGGCGTCTCTAGACGGCTACGCCGATCAATGTGTGTGCCGTCGTTGTCGCTACACGAACCGAAACCAGCGTGCCGGGTTGCGCACCATTGCCGGGAAACACCACAGTCTTGAATTGCCCGTTCTTGCCGGACAACCAGTCGGCTTGGCGTTTCGCCGGACCTTCCACCAACACTTCGACCGTCTGCCCGATGAACGCCTGATTCACTTCTCCCGAGATACGTTCTTGCAACGCAATGATCGCCTGTAAGCGGCGACCTTTCTCGTCTTCAGTGACGGTATCGCCCCACTTGTGCGCCTTGGTGCCTTCACGGGCGGAGTATTTGAACATGAAGGCAAAGTCATAGCGAATGCGTTCGAGAAAGTCGCGGGTAGCGTGAAAATCGTCAGCGTCCTCGCCAGGGAATCCGGCGATGATATCTGTCGAAAGCGCGATCCCAGGAATGGCGCGGCGCAAACGTCCAACGAGATCTGCGTATTGCTCGACCGTGTAGCCACGCTCCATGCGCTCAAGCACGCGGTTCGAGGCCGACTGCACGGGCAGGTGCAGATAGGGCGATACTTTCGGCAGCATCGCCATCGTTTCGATCATGCGCTCGCTGATGTCAGAGGGGTGGGGTGAGGTGAAACGGATACGTTCGATGCCGTCAATCTTGGCTGTCTGCCGTAGCAAATCGGCAAAATCGAACTCGCCGTCGCGATAGGCATTGACCGTCTGCCCGAGGTAGACCACTTCCTTGTATCCTTGCTCGGCCAACTCGCGTACCTGCCCCAGCAACGGCTTGAGCGGCACGCTGCGTTCTCGCCCACGCACGTAGGGCACAATGCAAAAGGTGCAGAATTTATCACAACCACGCATCACCGTGACCCACGCGCGAATGCCCTCGGCACGCACTGGGGTGATGTCTTCGTAGGTTTCATCGCGGTCCAAGCGCACCGCCACCAGCGGCGCATCTGTCTCTTCTTGCGCCAACAGATTCGGCAAGGTGCGGTAGGCGTCCGGCCCGAGGATGAGATCCAGATACGGTGCTTTGTCGAGCAACTGCTCACGATGATGCTGGGCCATGCAGCCGGTCACGCCCAACAGCACGCCGGATTTCCGCGCTTTGTGGCGCACGAGTTCGCTGAGTCGCTTGAGCACGCGCTCTTCGGCATGTTCGCGAATCGCGCACGTGTTCAAGAGAATCACGTCCGCCTGTTCAGCTTTCTGGGTTGGCTCGTAACCATGAGGTTTGAGGAGACCGACCAGCAGTTCGGTATCCGCGATGTTCATCTGGCAGCCGTAGGTTTCGATATAAACTTTGCGCGTATCCATGATTCAGGCCCCGTTTGTACCGCCTCTGCCACATTGGTGCAACAGCCACATTGCGGGTTTCTTCGCGAGAATGGTAGATAAGGGGATGTGTGATGAGTGACGAGTGATGAGGAATGAGGAAAGGAGGCGGAGGAGAAATGACTCGAAAACCACAGCCCAGTTTCACCCAGCTTGAAGCGTCCCTGCTGTTTTGTCCCAAGTGCCGTGAGGCGATGCCAGTACGCAAACAGTTGCTCCTCATCCTGCCCGAAGGCAATAAGTTCGAGTACCGTTGCACGACCTGCGCCTCGACCTGCGGAGAAAAGATCGAGCAGGATGACGACAAGCCGCGCATTCTGATGTAGGCCCACTCGTCAGGAAACTCATACCTATGCCACCAGAACGTATCGTCTCCCTGCTACCTGCCGCGACCGAAATCCTCTGCGCTCTCGGTCTGCGTGACCGCCTCGTTGGTGTCTCGCACGAGTGCGATTATCCCACCGATGTGACCGGGCTCCCCATCCTCACTGAACCCAAACTCGATCCGCACGCTGCCAGCGCTGATATCGACACCCACGTGCGCGAGATCGTGCAGGAAGGCTTGAGTATTTATCGCATTCACACCGAGACGCTCCGCCAACTCCAGCCGCAGCTCATCGTCACGCAGGACCAGTGCGCGGTCTGCGCGGTGTCGCTACCACAAGTTGAGGAAGCGGTGCGTTGTTTCCTCACCTCGGAGACGCAAGTGGTCTCGCTGTCTCCAGAACGGCTGAGCGACATTTGGGAAGATCTACGTCGCGCGGGCGCGGCCACTGGTCAGTCAGTTGCAGCCGAGGATCTCGTGCGCACCCTCAAGCGCCGCTTGTGGAAGCTCGAACAGCAGACGCGCCGCTTGCCGCGCCGGCGTGTGGCCTGCATCGAGTGGATGGCTCCGTTGATTGCTGGCGGTCACTGGACGGCAGAGTTGGTGGAAATGGCCGGCGGAGCATATGGCCTGACGGCCATCGGCTCCCGCAGCCCGGTCATGACGTGGGAGGCCTTGGTCGTCTACCAGCCAGAAGTCCTCGTCATCATGCCGTGCGGCTTCAAGCTTGCGCAAACGCAAGCCGACTTCGCCACGCTCACTGCCCATCCCCAGTGGCAACAACTGCCGGCTGTGCAGGCAAACCGTGTCTACCTCGCCGATGGCAACGCCTACTTCAATCGCCCCGGCCCGCGTATCGTCGAGAGCGCAGAAATCCTGGCGGAGATCATTCATCCCGAAGCCTGTGCTGGATTGGCCCCGGCTGGAGCATACCTGCGGATATGAATTGTCGGCCTCTCACGCACCCGCAGCGCTATCAGCGCGTGCGTAAGCGTGGGTCGAGGGCGTCGCGTACTGCGTCGCCGAACAGGTTGGCGGGCAGCACCAGCCCGAGCATGAACACGAAGGCGGCGAAGAGATTCCACCAGACAACCGGCTCGCGGGCGAGTTCCAGCCGCGCTTGGTTAATCATGTTGCCCCAGGATTGCATCGAAGGATCGACACCGATGCCGACGTACGCCAGTACGGCTTCGGCTAGCACCAGACCACTGAAACGCAGCACGATGGAAATCAGCACGATGTGCATGACGTTGGGCACGAGATGCCGGAGAATGATACGCATCCGGTGGACACCGAAAGCGTCGGCGGCTTGCACGTATTCGATCTCGCGCAGCTTGAGTACTTCGGCGCGTAGCAGGCGACATAACCCCGTCCACGAAGTAATGCCCATGATGATGCACAGGTAAACCAGGCGCTTGTCCGCCGAAACGATAGTCTCTTCTTCGGTAAGTCCCACCTGAAAAATGAGCATGGCGGCAGCGATCAACAGAATGTCGGGAATCGACTCCAGCGTCGAATAGACATACTGGATGACATCGTCCACCCAGCCGCCGAAGTAGCCAGCCAGCACGCCACAGAGAATGGCAAAAGGCGTGACAATCAATGTCGTGAGGGTGCCGATGACCAAGCCGGTACGCACACCTTTCAGCGCGACGTAGAACACGTCCTGTCCAGTTTTGTCCGTGCCAAGCAGATGATAATGCGGGCTGAGTGCGGCAATGGCGGCGAGGGCGACCGCCACAACAAGCACGAAACTTCCTGCGCCTGTACTACCCGTCGCCCAGCGCACCACAAAGAACAGCAGTGCGCCGATGCCCAGGCCCCACACCATGCCGCTCGTCAGCTTGGCGCGGATATCGGCGGGTTGTTGGTGCGGATCTGGTAACGTGGCACCGGCAAAGCGCAAGCGTGGATACTCGCGGGTTTGCTTGCCGTCCGAGGTCGTCACGTTTTCTTTACTGAACTGTTGGATGGCGAGCGGCGCGGAATAGGTTTTTTCGCGGTTGGCGATCAACGGCGCACACAACACATCAAGCACGCTGCGAATAGCTCCACCAGCCGGCGATTCTGTCGAGATTGTGCGAAAGTGTAGCGTATCGAGCAGACCGACCGTGCCATACAGACTGAGCACGCCGAAGCACAGCATCGCCGTGCGGTTCATCGCAATCTGACGCAACGCCACCCGCCAATACTCGCGCCGCACGGCCATTGCAAACCACGTCCCACCACACACCAGGAGCAGATAGATCAAGATATCGCTCCACAGGAAGACTGGCTGAAATCCAAGCGTCGCCCACATGCCGCTCATACCGACTACTCCAACCGCACCCGTGGGTCGGCCAACGTATAGCTGATGTCCGTCAGCAACAGACCCACGACGTAGAGAAACGATCCTAGCGACACCATGGATTGCACGACTGCAAAATCTTGCTTCTGAATCGCGTCAAGCATGTACGAGCCCATGCCGGGAATCGCGAAGAAGGATTCGAGCAACAAACTCCCCGCGTACAGAAACGGCAGGCTCAGCACCAGTCCGGTGAGAATCGGCAACAGCGCGTTCTTGAGTGTGTGGATGAACAAGACCGACCGTTCAGGCAACCCTTTGGCTCGGGCAGTGCGCACATAATCTTTGTTGATCTCTTCCAAGAAAATCGTGCGATGGAAGCGAATGCTCCCGCCCAAACCCGAGACCACGGCGATGACAATTGGCAAGGCGATGAACTTGAACGCGTGCGCACCGTAATCGAAGCCCGAGATCGGTGCGAGCCGCAACTCCTTTGCAAACATCGCTTGCCCGGCGGTGATATAAAACAGCCCGGAGATGGACATGAGCAGCACGCACAACGTTACTCCCCAATAGTCTAGGTACGTGCCACGGTACACCGCCAGCAACATGGAGAAGACCACATCGATCAAAAGCCCGAGCAGCAACACTGGCACGGTGATGCTGAGACTCGGACCGATGCGTTTCAGCACTTCATCGCTGATGATCTTGCCGTCGTCCGACTTGCCGTACTGGAAGAACAACATCTGCAGCGAGCGCTGGTAGAAAATCGTCTGCGTGAAACGTGCGAGCGGCCCGATCTCGCCTTGATACTCCAGTAACATGCGATGAATGGGCGTGGGCGACTCGACAGAAAACGAGAGAGTCAGCGTCGGCGGCCCTTGGTCCGAAGAGGAGGGCGCACCAATCTGTAAAGGAATCCGGAGGAACGCCGTGTCCGAGGGCAGTACACGCTTGCCTTCGGCATCGAAGCCAGCCGGCAGGATGAGACGGTCCGGCTGATTACTCTGCACACGAACCGTGCTCGTCTGTGGGTTCTTTGGAGAGGTAGGCGTTTCGACGAGCAAGGCGTACTGCCCGGTTCCAGCAGTAGGGAACTCGGTGGTGTTGTCCTTGGCACGTGCTGCTAAGGAACCGATGCGTCGCCACCCGGCATTATAGAAATAGGGGAGGTCGAGCGAGTGTTCGCGTTTCCACTGGTCGATCTGATCCGGTGTCACGCGCTTCTGGCCCAGATGCGTCCGCGCCATGTCGTCCGGCGAGTTGACGAAGAAGAACAACAGAAACACCAAGACGTTGATGCCCACCAAGATGGGAAGCGCGTAGAGGACACGGCGAATCAGATAGGCGATCATGCGCGTGCCACTCCTCGTTCGCGGCGATAAAGCGTGATGGTGGCGGGAATAGCGCTGAGTACAAGGATGGCCAAGGCGACCCACACCGGCGTGGTGACTGGTTGGTTCCACACCAACCGTCGCTCTTCGCGCAACGGCACGTCGATGCGTTTGTATTTCAAGGTATTGCGACCGAAGTGTACCGGCTTGGTGTTGGAAAACCACTCATGGTAGAGACCATAGCCGACGGGATTCAGCCCCCAGATCCACGGTGCGTCTTCCCGCGCGATCATGACCATCTCCTGAATTAGCGCGTCGCGTTCTGGCGAGTTCTGCATGTTCTCGACTTGACGGAAGAGGGCATCGAAGCGTGGGTTCTCGTAGTTAGCAGCGTTTTCGCCTTGGGATTTCACCTTGCTGTTCGGGCCGTAGAGAAGAAAGAGGAAGTTCTCCGGGTCGGGATAATCTGCGTTCCACCCCCACTGCAAAATCTGAAAATTGCCCTTGAGTACCTTCTCTTGAAAGCGGTTGTAATCAGTCGAGCGGATTTGCAGTTGGATATCGAGGGCGGCGAACTGTTTGCGCAGCCACTCTAACTGCGGCGTGGCTGCGCCACTAGCGGAGGCGGTGTCGAAGAACAACACCAACGGCTTGCCACTGCTGTCGCGCCCGCCAGGATACCCAGCTTCAGCGAGCAATTGTTTGGCGTGGGCGAGACTCTTGCGGCGAGGGGCCTGTTGCCGTTCGTCCCACTCATACACAAACGGGTTGATGCCAGCCTGTCCGCCGTGAAAGCCGAAAATCTCCGGCGGAATCGGCCCCTGCGCTGGCAGCCCGCGCCCGTTGAGGAAAATCTGAATCAGCTCCTCTTCGTTCAAGGCGACGGACAGCGCTTGCCGCAATTTGCGCTTCTTCTCGTCGTAGCCGCCGACCACGTCGTCGAGCATGTTGAAAGCGTAATAGCTCACCTGCGGCGCGGTGGCGGTGAGCAAACGTACGCCTTTGGCCTGCATAGCCTCGGTCAGTTCGATGCTGCCAGAGGCCGATACTTGAATCGCTTGGTCGAAGACATCGCCGCCGATGCCAGAGTTGTCGTAATAGCCTTGCAGAAACTTGTTCCACTGCGAAATGGCTTCTTTTTCCAAGACGAAAACCGCCTCATCGAGGAACGGCAGCTTCTTGCCGCGATCAGCCAGGAGTCCGAGCTTCTCGTCATCGGGCGCACCTTCGGCGGGATAATACTCCTCGTGGAAGTTGGGGTTGCGCCGCATTACCATGCGGTAGTTGGGTTGATTGACGGCCAAGGTGAACGCGCCGGTGCCAACCGGGAAACGATCCAGCGTCAGGTTTTGCTCGACGGCAGCGGCTTGGGTATAGAAGCGGTCCACTTCCCAGGGGATCGGTGCGAAGAACGGCATCGCCAGCCAATAAATGAACTGCGGATATTTCTTCTTGAGGGTGATGCGCAAGGTCAAAGAATCGACCACCTGCACGCCGGGAAGATCATAATTGCGCAAGTCGAGATACAGTGGATTGGCGCGTTCGTCGGCCTCCTGGTTATAGAAGACGCCGGCAGTCTTGCGCCGTTCTGCCCGCAGGCGAACGACTGCTTGCTCAAGCTGAGCGTGGAACTCAGGGAAGCCGTCGATGTAGTTCGCCAGCAGACCGAAGATCGGGCAGTCCAACAGCGGATGCGCGAGGCGTTTGATCTGATAGGCGTAATCCTCAGCGCGTAGAGTGCGTGTCCCTTGCTCCGCGAGTTCGTTCGGGTGCTCGATCTGCGGGAAATGATTTCCAGGTTCGAGGTGCCAGCGGTAGGTGCCGTCGGGGTGCTGGGCAAAGGCCGGATGATTTTCGTAGCGCACGTCGGGACGTAGCGCGATAGCGTAGACCGCACGCGCGACCTGCTCGGCGGGGGTGTCGTCGGCAAGCCGCTGGCCCTGCGCATCATACAATTGTGCTTGCGGCAGAGTGGCGGCCGTCAACGGCACCAGCACGTAGGGACGTTTGAGGAAATGATACTGCACCACCGGCTCATAGATGGGGTTCATGATTTCGTACTCGTCCTCGGAGTACGCTCGCGCCGGGTCGAGATGTTTAGGCTCACCGGAGAACGTATCGTAGTAGACGTTCTTGCCAGACTCGCTAGCACGATAGGGATTATTCGTGCAGGCAGGTAGTACGCCTAACACGAAGGAGACAAGCAGCAGAAAAATACACAGGCAGTGGCGGTTCATCCGTGTCTGCTTGTAGCGCACAGAGCAGAGCGGGGCAATGATGAGGGGGCATGGCGAAAAGGGCAAAAGGCGAAACGGCGAAGCGTTGTCATGCCAAGCCGCATTTTGTCATTCCGAGTCGCCCAGAGCGCCGGGCGCTCAACACGGAAGCAGAAACGGGGACTCACTCCTGGCCGTCATTCCCGCACACGCGGGAATCCAGGGTTTTCCTTCTGGATTCCGGGTCTCGCGTTGCTCGCCCGGAATGACGGGCTGTCAGAGTCGAAGAGGTTGTTTCTGAGCAACGCAGCGAGGAATCTCGGTGGGGCTTTTTGCTCGGCGGGGCTTGTGGCTACCTCATGCGGCACGACGGGTATGCTTCACCGGACGGAAGCGAATCTCGATGCGTTGCTGGAGTGCTTCGGCAATACGTTGCAGCATCGTCAGCGAGTGTCCATCGTAATCTGCATCTTCCCGCCGTGCGATGACGGATTGTTTGGCCCCGATTGTATCGGCCAGCTCTTGTTGGGTGAGACCGGCTTTCTTCCGCGCTTGATAAATCAAGTGTGTGACTTGGGCGTTGATCGTCTCCTTTTCGATGAGTTGCTGGAGTTCGCGATCATTCCCGGTCAAGCGGTCGATAATAGTGAGAGCGTCTTTAGTTTTCGCCATTGGTTAGCTCTTCCTCAGAGGAAGCGGGACTCGCCGCCTCCTACACCGCCGGTCTCGCCAACACGCTATTCTCCACGCGGCGGCTCAGCCAGCGACCGTTGTCGGCGCTGCCGATTAGCTTGCCGTTTTCGACAATGACTTTGCCGCGCAGGATCGTCATCACCGGATAACCGTGACACGGGAACCCTTCCCAAATGCTGTAGTCCGAGTCTGCGTGTAGGTCGTTGACGGTTAAGGCCTTCTTCAGGTTCGGGTCGATGAGCACGAGGTCGGCATCGCTGCCCAACTGAATCGCCCCTTTGCGAGGATAAAGCCCGAGGATCTTTGCCGCGTTAGTCGAGGTAATGTCCACGAACCGTTGCAGCGACATGCCACGCTCGGAGACGAATTTAGTGAAGGCGACAGGAATGCGCGTTTCGATGCCGTTGTGGCCGCCGCACACGGTGGCGATGGTGTCGCCCCACAGCTTCGGCCCTTTGAAGGTAGTGTACTCGTCGGTCGCGGTTGTGGAAATCCGTCCGTCCATCATGCCGGCGATCAAGGCCTCGCGATCAGCCGCAAACTTGATGGCTGGATAGGTGTGGATGGCGGTGCCGCCGGGTTTCTGGTAGTCGTCGCAGGTGAACTGCAAATAGTTATGCAAGGCTTCGCCGTACACGGGCAAGCCAGCATGACGTGCCTCTTCGATGGCCGTCACTCCTTCTTTGGCGGTGACATGCACGAAGTAAATCCCCACGCCAGTCTCTTTGGCGAGGCGGATCACCGTGCGAAAGGCGATATCTTCGGACAGGTTGTTGTGGACGAGATGCAGGTTATGGCCTTGGTCGCGACCTTCGTCTTGCAGTTTCTTGGTCATGAACTGGACGATCTCTTCATCCTCTGCATGAATGGCCATCATGCCGCCGTGTTTGGCGACTTCGGCAAACACCGTCCACAGATGCCCGTTCGGCACTCGTACGGGGTTGTTAACCGTGAAAATCTTGAAGCTGCCGATGCCTTCGTTGAGTGCCTCGCGGATTTCGCCGAGGGTGTCGGTGCGGACCTCGCCAGCGAGAATGTAGTGGAAGGCAAAGTCGATGTAGCTATGCGAGCGAAACACATCCCGCCGCCGCTCGATAGTTTCAGAGATGGAGCGTCGCCGCTGGCCGCTCAGCGCTGCGCGGCTGAGGTCGCCAGCAAAGTCGATCAACGTCGTCACTCCACCGAACGCTGCCGCGCGTGTGGCGGCTTCCGGCGGTTGGGTCATAACGTCGGCGTGTCCGGTCCATTCCGGTGGCACTGGAATGCCGACATGCGCATGCGGCTCGATACCGCCGGGAATGACGATCTTGCCTTGTGCGTCGATTACGCGAGCAGAGTCGGCGGCCAACGTTCCCGGCTGGCCGAACGCGGCAATCTTCTCGCCTTGAATACCGATATCCATGTCCGCGACCGCCTGTGGCGTGACTACTTGGCCTCCACGGATGATGAGATCGAGCATAATCCCCTCCTTTATTTGGCTTAGTACAATGCGCAGTAATTACAAATTAGGTTCTGTCGTGAACTCGAAGCCGCTCGTCATTCCAGCGTAAGCTGGAATCCAGAAGGCTTGAGCAGAGGCCAGGACGAGAAATTCCTGGATTCCAGGTCTCGCCTTGTTCGCCCGGAATGACGATATGGAGGACTCACGGCGTATTTCGTGCGCACAGCATTTAGGGCACCGCACTTTTTTTCGACGGCGAGCGAGTTTTGCCTTTGCTTGTCGGGCCTCTGCTGCCGGACTGTTTTTGCAAGATGAGTTCGCCCTTGAGCCGATACAGCTCGGCTTCATAGTCGCACTCCCCGCCCTTGCTGATTGCAGCGAATGCTTCGGCAAGCACCTGAAGCCCTTCCTCTGGCTGCTCAGCTTTGCCCCAGGCTTCCGCTAGCAGAGCTAGAAAGCGTACGGTTGCTAGCTCTGCCCCTGTGGCCCGGAAGGCGACAAGCCCCTGACGCATTTGGGTAATCCCCTTTTCTATTTGCCCCTGCTCGGTGAGCGCCCAGCCGGTGATAACTGTGCCGAACGCTAAGAAAAAAGGGAACCCTTGCTGAGTACTCAACTCGATCGCTGCTGCTGCGTGCTCTTGGGCGGCTGGTCCCTCGCGGCGAAATTGATGCGTCAAGGCAAAAAAGACCTGCGCTGCGGCTAAACTTAACGGATGCGTCACTTCTTCAGCGACGGCGAGCGCATCCTGGCTCCTGGCCAGCGCTTGCTCTGGATAGCCCAGCGAGCAAAGGTCCCACGCAACAAGGACGTGGCAAAACACCCCAGGATCTTGCCCATAGAGGAACGCATGAGCATGGTGTTGGACGGGGTCGTAGAGGGCGATCCCGCGTTCGAGATGCTCTCGGGCAGCAACCAGTTCTCCCCGGAACATCAGCGTTTGCCCCACGGCGAAATGGGCTTCGAGAAGAAAGGCTGGATCTTGGACCTTTTGGGCTAAGCCGAGGAGACGCTCTCCTAACTCGTGCGCGGTCTGTATCTGCCCGCGCAGCAAATAGAAGACATACAAGCCCCGCAAGATGGGAAACAATTGCGAGGCCTCACCGATTTGTTGGCTCAACTCTCGGGCGCGGGTATAGACCGCTTCGACCTCAAGGGAGCCGTACCCCTGAAGGGCTTGGAGTGGTGATCCTAGGGCGATTTGCAGCGCCAGTTCTTGCTGCCGACGCTCGGGTGTGTCTGGAAACGTGGCGAGTAAGTCCAACCCTCGTCTGAAATGAGCAATGGCCTCTTGGTAGCCATGTTGGCGCAGGGCATTGTGCCCGGCGTGCTGGCGATACTGCACGGCACGAGTGAGATCTCCGCCCCGCTCAAAGTGGACGGCTAATTCGCTGGCGATCTCCTGGGCTCGCGCTCCATGCATTCGCTCTTCATAGTCGCCCACTCGACGATGCAGCCGCAACTGCCGCAGGGTTGGGATACGCTGATATAGCACTGCCTGCTGGAGGGCATGCTGAAACGTGTACCTCCCGCATAACGTTCCGTCCGGCAACGTGTACGGCTCTTGGGCAGAGAGAAATTGTCCGCGTTTGACCAACCCTTCGCAGGACTCTTCGACGTACTCCACAGGCAAGTCGAGCCCTGCGGCGACGGTAGCGGCGGCAAACGCCACCCCGACAACACTGGCGACTTCTAACAAGCGCTGATGTTCCTCGCTGAGTCGCTCGGCATGCTTGTTGATCAATTGTCGAAGGTTTTCTGGTAACCCACGTCCGACTTCGTCCATCGTGGTTTGGAGCTGCCAAAGGCCGTCTCTTTCGGCGATCATCCCTTGGGCCGCAAGATACTCCACCATGTTGACCACGAACAACGGATTGCCATCCGTCCGGCGATGGACAGCGGCTCCCAACCCTGCGGGGAACTGCGGCTGGGAGTAGCGCTTCGCCAAGTAGTGCCCCACGTTTTCCACTGAGAGGAAGGGCAGCAGCAGTTCCTCGCTCTGTCCTTTTGCGACTAACTCTTGCTTGACCGCTCGCAGAGGGTGGTTGCTCAGACTGAGATCCGAAGGGCGATAGGTACCAATCACCAAGAGCCGTGCTGGCGCTCCACGCTGGGCGATCGCCGCCAACCAATCCACAGTCGAGGCATCGGCCCAGTGTAAGTCCTCTAACCACAACACCAACGGCTGCTGAGCAGTGACAGCTTCAATGGCTTCAATCATCTCGCGTAGCATGCGTTCGCGGGTCGCACCGACCACTCGCCGTTGTACGGTCTCCAATTCCTCGGCACTCAGCAGCGCTGGCATTTGTACTAACCAAGTCGGCGCATGTTGCTGGAGAATTGCAACAAACTGCTCCCCGCCCGGTGCCCGCCCGATACGTCCTAAGGCTTCGAGCACCGGTAAATACGCTTCGCCAGCACCATGCTGCTCGACACACTGCCCGCGGCCCAACCCCAATCCCTGTCCCCTAATCCCCAACAGGAAGGCTTCCACCAGCGTGGTCTTGCCGATTCCCGGCTCACCGGTGACGAATACTATTTGCCGTCCCCCGGCAAGGGCTTTCTCGAACAGGCTGTGTAGTGTTGCTAATTCTTTCTCTCTTCCTACCAAAAAGCGCTGAGTGCCGAGTGCTGGGTGCTGAGTGAGGGCAAAGGAAGTTCTGGATTCTGACTCCTGGCTTCTGGATTCCGCAATTGTTTCACTGCCGAGTGCATGCTGCCGATTGACGACTTGTCCGATAAACCGATGTCCGCGACGGGGTACGGTCTCGATAAAGCGGGGGTGCTGGGCATTATCTCCGAGCACTTCGCGCAAATCGCGAATATAGCCTTTCAGAATGCCTTCGCTCACGCGCGTATCTGGCCACACCCCTTTGAGTAATTCTTCTTTCGTGAGTAACCGCCCCGCGTGTTCCACCAAGAATCGCAGCACGGCAAAGGTCTTCGGCCGCAGCGGCACGAGTTGGTGCTCGCACCACAATTGCTCGTTCAGCAGATCGAGACGAAAGGGTGGAAAGACAAGTTGTTCAATGCGTGTCACGTGCTGTCCTCTGCGCGGTAGAGGTTCTGTAGCACCCTCTTGCGCCATATTCCACCGATACACCACCGATATTCCACCGTCGCTCCACCGCACAATTCTCCCCCTTCACCAAGAGGGTTGGTATGATCTGCGCATGACCAAAGCGGGGAAACACACGACAAAAACGCCAAGCCAGAAACACGCCTTTCCACTCTCGTCGGGCACGCTTGATGCGCCGCTCTCTCCACAGTGGGCGTTCCTCGTCCAGTTCCGGGCGGCTCCTGGAGCGCCGGCGCATGATGCAGGGCGCGTCGAGCACTTGGCGTCTGGCCGCACGAGCCATTTTCAATCGCTGCAAGAATTACTCACGTATCTGCTGAAAGAACTGCGTGCAACCGACCAAACCTAAGCCGTCATAAGTATCTGCGCAGCCATCGCTGCCCAGCAACGCTCGGAGAGAGGACAGAAGAAGGGGAGCACACATGAAAGTCTTCGCTTTGCCGATGCAACCTCAACGGCAAACTCAGCAGCCAGTGGCTATTGCTGAGCCTACCGCCTATTCTTTCATGTATGGCCATGAGCCTCCGCCAGAAGCTCTGCCGCACAACGAATATCTAGGGTCGTCCATTCCCGCGCACTCATCCGTTCTTTACCCCAGTGTTGCCTCAGAACAGGTGACTCCTCTATCTTCTCAGCATATGACACCAAGCATGCCGCCGGCTGTCGTTGTCGGTCGGGAATCTGAGATCGCTCGGCTTCAGCACTCGTTCGCGAACGCATTGCGAGGCGAACGACAAGTGGTGTTCGTGGCTGGTGAGGCGGGGATAGGGAAAACGACGTTGGTCGATGCGTTTCTGGCGCAGATCCGTAATCTCGCTGATGTTCGCATTACTTCTGGTCAGTGCGTGGAACAATATGGCCCGGGCGAAGCCTATCTTCCGTTGCTTGAAGCCACTGCGCGACTCTGCCGTGGGCCGGGGGGCGAACGGCGTATCGCTGCGCTTCAGCGTTATGCGCCGAGTTGGTTTGCGCAATTGCCTAGTCTGTGGGGGCAGCAAGAATTCCAGCGCGTGCAGCAGCGCTTTCAGGACACAAGCCGCGAACGCATGCTGCGCGAAATGGCGGAGACTGCGGAAGGGCTTGCCACGACTCGCATTGTGGTACTGGTACTTGAGGATTTGCACTGGAGCGACGTGGCGACCCTCGATTGGGTGACGTATATGGCGCGGCGGCGTGCGCCAGCCAGACTCTTGATTCTTGGTACCTATCGCCCAGCAGCAGTGCCGGACAACACTTCCCCACTCCACGGCATCGTGCAAGAGCTGGAGGCGCGGGGGCTGTGTGAAGTGTTGCGGCTTGCGCCGTTAGCCGAAGAAGCCATTGCCGAATATCTGGCCGTGCGGCTCCACGCTGATGCCGAGACGCGCCGCCTCGCGCCGCGAGAGGTTATCCCTCTGCTGCATGACCGCACCGGTGGCAACCCATTGTTCCTAGTGAACATGGTGGATGACTTGATCCGCCAGGGGGTCTTTAACGAAGAAACCGGGCATCTGGCCTTTCGCGCTGATGCAGTGACCGCCCTCAGCGCAAGTCTCCCAGACACTGTGCGACAGTTAATCGAGCGGCAATTCGAAGGTTTGTCCGAAGCAGAACAGCGACTCCTCGAAGTGGCCAGTGTGGCGGGTGTGGAGTTTGCTGCAGCCGAGGTTGCCACCGGACTGATGGCTGAGGAAGACCGCGTCGAGGAGACCTGCGAAAGGTTGGGGCGTAGCGGGCAATGGCTGCAAGCCGCAGGCGTCAAAGAATGGCCAGATGGAACGATCAGCGGGCGCTACAGTTTTCTTCATGCCGTGCGTCATGAAGTGGTGTATGCCCAGTTGGTTGAAGTGCGTCGCGTACAACTACACCGGCGCATCGCCGCGTGGAAAGAGACCGCCTATGGAGAGCGCATAGGCGAGATTGCTGCCGAGCTGGCTGTGCATTGGGAACGGGGACGCGAGTACGGCAAAGCTGTGTACTATCATCGCCTGGCAGGTGAGGCTGCCGCACGCGCCGGTGCACCCCAGGAAGCCTTGAATCATTTGCGGCGCGGGCTGGAACTCCTCACGCTGCTGCCAGAGAACTCGGAGCGAATGCGGCACGAAGTGCGACTGCAATTGTCGCTCACTGCTCCCCTCTATGCGATTGGAGGCCGCACCGCCCTACAGGAGATGGAGCACGCCTATCTGCGGGCACATGAGTTGTGTCGCCACTTGGGAGAGCCGCCGCAGCTCGCCTCTATCCTCTTTGGTCTCTGCATGGTCTATGAACTGCGTGGGGAAGTCCACAAAGGCTATGCCTTGGCGCAACAACTGCTCACGCTTGCCCAGCAGATGCAGCAGTCGGGGTTGCTCCTCCGGGCGCATATGGCTTTGGGGAATGTGCTGTATTTTCTCGGCGACTTTTCCACATCGCGTT
>SYOC01000240.1 GCA_005804965.1 Pseudomonadota bacterium | reverse complement strand
TCTCGGCGCTGCGATGGACGGCTCTCCTGGTGGCACGTTTGTAGGCACCCTGAGCAATGAGCAGGTATTGCTCTCCGGTAGCGGCTTCTTCGGTGCAGCAGATATCGGCGAGATCTCTTCTGCGAATCTGTCCCGCCAAAATCATTTTTTCCGGCTGACTGAGATGAGGTTCGCACTGCCTACCAGCGTCCCGCCGGGCGATGCTGATCTGTCGATCAATAAAACCGCATCAAGTGCAACTATCGGCAACAGTCAGACTCTGCAATACGATATCGATGTCACCAATCTCGGCCCGGATGCTGCTCAAAGCGTCCGTACCATCGACTTTCTCGACCCAGCGCTGACGTTCGGCACTGCCTCAAGCGGCGGGGTGTTCGACTCTGCTGCTCGTATTGTGACATGGAGTTCGGGAGACTTATTAGCAACAGATACCCTTTCGTTCTCTGTGGACGGAACCACACCAGCAAACCGCCTCGATTTCAGTTGTAATGATAAGGTCACGAACATTGCTGTGACGAACTCGCTCACCTCAGGTGTGGACCTGACGAACAACCTCGCTCTTACCACAACCTATTTCGACCGTTCGGGCATTCCCATCTCGGAAATTTGCGGCAATGGCATCGATGACAATTGCGACGGACGCTTCGACTGCGCCGACCCGGTCTGTAACTGTTTCCCGCAACTGCCAACTACTGGCGGAGGCGTCGTATGCTCCGGGGGACTGGCCGCCGTGCCGATCCCAACCGGCACCCTCATTATCAATGGCTGCACCCTCCTCAACGTCGTGAATGCTGCAACTCCCAACACTTCACAACCGCGCTGCGATGTACCGGTCGTAGGTGTCAACTGCGGCGTCGCAACAACACGCATGTCGCCCGAGTGTTGCGAAGCACCGCCCCCTAATGCCACCGACAGCGCCGTGCAGGCCATTATCCAAAACTGTGTGGCGCAACTGCCAACGGGTTGCAGTGTCGCTGCTGGGTTTCCTATCGACCCCAATTCCAAGGAGTCGGACCCACCAACGAATACGCTCGGCTATGGCTACACCGAAGCCGGACGTACCCATACCTATCTCCTCCACTATGAAAACATCGGCACGGCGGACGCGCACGATGTGAGCATCATCGACGTACTGCCGCCGGACCTCGACGACTCGACTTTGGCGATCAACGACGGTGGTGTCTACGATGCCGCCACGCGCACCCTCATCTGGCGCGATCCCGTGCTGCCGCCAACGACGCCGCGTAGCGTCAGCTTCAGCATTAATGTCCGAGCCGACGCACCAGTCGGCACACGCATTCGCAATTCAGGCACGATCATTTTTCCGGACGCGGTCCCCCCGTCACGCATCGACACCAATTTTGTTGAACATTCGATTGCCGAACCAGCTCACCCTGTAGTTGCTGCCCCAAAAGTCATCCAGTGCGTCGAGACTGATCCGGCGACCAATCAGTGGCAGGTCAAATTACTGAACGAAGGGTTTGCGTTCGCGTACAACCTGAGGGCAACCATCCTCAACCCGCCAGCTTCGGTGCAGGTGACAGACGGCGAAGCGAGTTTTGCTCATCCTGACGATGCCGACTCTACTGTGCGCACAACCGTCATTCCCTTAGCCATCACCACCAGTACGGATACCGTCTCCTTCACCACACAAACGCCGGGCGATCCTTGCGCGGCGTTGACCTGGCGCATCCAGTATCAAAACTTAAACGGCGACCCACTCACACGTGATGTGCAAGGCGCTCTCGACAGCGACGCCGACGGCGTGCCAGATGCGCAAGACAACTGCCCACTCACGTTCAACCCAACGCAAGTGAACGGCGATGGCGACGGTGTCGGTGATGCCTGTGATCTCTGCCCTGCTGATCCTCTACGCACAACTCCAGGGGAAGAAATCTGTGGAGATGGTATCGATCAAGATTGTAACGGCCACGACCAAGGTTGCGCAGCAGAAGAAGTGTGCGGCAACTGCGCGGATGATGACGGCGATGGGATAGCGGACTTGCTGGACCCAGACTGCGAGACCTCGCCACTCACGTTGAAACGAGGGGCCTTTAGCCTCGATCCACGCACGGACCGCGACAAGCTGATACTGAACGCCAGCTTTGCCGCCACTCCGGACACTATCGACCCAGCCACACAGGGGGCAACCGTTAGCCTCGTGGATGATGATGGCGTGATTGCCTGCTTCACCCTGCCTCCAGGCGAAGGATGGAGAGTCAACAAGAAGCGTACTCGTTGGAGTTTCAGAGATAAGAAAGACGATTCACTGGGAGACCCAGAGGCCGATGAACGCTTCAGCTTAGAATTCAACGCCAAGAAAGGACTGTACAAAGTGCGAACAAACATCAAAGAGGCTGAGCTGACCGACGCCGACACGGGCGAGGTTGCGATAGGGTTTCATCTCGGCGAGCACCTCATCGTCAACGAGCGGGCCTGGCGCAGCCGCGCAAAAGGCAAACGCCTAGTCACACCGTAATGTCGAAGCGCTGAGCCATTGCGGCAGGGTGCATAACAAAATTCTGGAGTCCGGCTGTCGCCGGAATGACGACCCTGCCGTACTCGTCATTCCGGGCGGGCCTGCCCCGGACTTGATCCGGGGGCCATAGGCCGCGACCCGGAATCCAGGGAGAGGTTGAGAAGGCTTTGGCCAAGCAATCGTGATGCATCCATTGCGACAGGGGAAGCGTCACAGCAACCATCCTCTTCCTACGCCAGCAATGGCTCAGTTCATAAGGCTTTCGTTCCTGCACCTGTGTCTTGCGACGTTCTGCCCTTCTCATGCCGCTGGCACGAGTTCATCAATCTGCAACAGAATCCCGTCGGGGTCTTGAATAAAAGCGCTGCGGATCGTGCCAGCTTTGGTCTTGCCTAATACGTGAGGCGCTGCGGCAAAGGTCACGCCTTTGCCTTTCAGGTCTTCATACACGGCATCTAACCCTTTCACCCAAAACCCCATGTGCGAAATACCGATCTGATCGACCTTAATGCTTTCCCCTGTGGGCGGCACATCAATCGGCGCAATGAGGACAACAATCGGCGCATCTTCATTCATGCCGAAGGGGGAGTCGCTGGCTTTGCCGTAGCGTAAGGTCACAAAGCGGAACTTGTGCTCCTCGCGCTCGTAGATTTTGCGCTGATGTTGGTTGGTCTCCGACTCTGTGCCTTCTTGCGCTACCTGAAACCCCAACAAGTCACGATAGAAATGGAGAGACCGATCAAGGTCGCGCACACAGAGCGCGACGTGAGACATACTTCGTGGCTGCATAACCGCCTCCTTTTTGTGGTATGGTGCCAGCTTACTATATTCGGGAGGAAAAAGGCTATGCCAAAGCGCACATCCGTCGTTCCCCAGGGCATGCAGAATATCGCCGAGCGATTTCATTATTCGCCTGGGGTGAAAGCTGGAAACTTGCTTTTTATTGCGGGACAAGTCGGACGCGACGAGCGTTTACAGGTCGTCGAAGGCAAAGAAGCCCAATTCGTGCAAGCGTTCGAGAACGTCAAAAAGGTCCTGACCGCTGCGGGTGCGACGTTCGACGATGTCGTCGATATGGTCACGTATCACACCGACATGCGTGATCTCCCATTGTTCATCCAAGTGAAAGACCGCTATATCACCAACCCGGAACGCTACCCTGCCTGGACAGGGATTGGCACGACGGCTTTGGCGATGCCAGGGCTGATGGTCGAGATCAAATGTACGGCACTGTTGCCGGACTGAGTGCAGTGCGGCTCGCAAACTTGTTTTTTTCTCCCCCGTGTGCAAAGTCTGTCGGCGGAGGTTGCATCGCTTGGTGAACACTATCCTTTCTATCGGCGTCGCGCAGACGAGCCCTCGGTTGGGTGATCTTCAGGCCAACCTCGCCCAGTGCGAGCATGCCGTGCGCAAAGCGCGAGAGCAGAAGCTCGATCTCCTCGTCTTTCCAGAATTGAGTCTGACCGGCTATCACCTCCGCGATATGGTGGCCACGGTCGCGCTGCGACTCGACGCCCCCGAGATGGCCCAACTCAAAGAATGGAGCCGCGAGGTCGCGCTCGTCGTAGGATTGGTCGAAGAAAGTCCAGATTACCGCTTTTACAATGCAGCGGCACATTTCTCTGGCGGCGAGCTTCAGTACATCCATCGGAAAGTCTACCTGCCGACCTACGGCATGTTTGACGAGCAGCGTTACTTCGCGCGCGGCAACCGCGTGCAAGCCTTTGACCTGCCGTGGGGCCGAGCATCACTGCTGATCTGTGAGGATCTGTGGCACCCTTCAACGGCCTATCTTGCGGCACTCGATCGCGCCCTGCTCGTCATCTGCCCGTCGTCGAGTCCACTGCGTGGCATCTCTGATGGAGAAGCGCAGGACGATAACGCACGGTATTGGGAGATGATTAATCGCACCTACGCCGAAACCTTTGGCTTGTTCTTGGTGTATGCCAACCGGGTCGGCTTTGAAGATGGCGTGGGCTTCTGGGGCGGCTCGGAAATCCTCGACCCCTTTGGGCGACGCTTGGCAAAAGGCAAATACTATGAAGAGGATTTTATTACTGCGGAGCTGTCGCTGGAAGCCGTGCGCCGCAAACGTATTGTTGCACCGCTGCTGCGCGATGAAGACCTCGACCTCACGATCAATGAGCTACGGCGTATTCGTGGACGATAAGAGTAAGGACTTTGCCCAGATCGCACTTCCCCGAGAAACTGATACCGCATGACTTCTTCTGCTTCTTTCCGCTGCCGCTCTTTTTTCTCTCTCTGTCTCTCCCTCTGTCTCGTCTTTCCGCAACTCGCTTCCGCCGCCACCGTCGTCTCAGTTACTGATGGCGATACCATCAAGCTCTCCGATGGCAACTCGGTTCGGTACGTGGGCATCAACACACCAGAACGCGGGAAGCCTTTTTATGAGGACGCCAAACGACTCAATGAGAAGCTGCTCTTGGGAAAAGAAGTACGGCTCGAATTGAACCGCCGTCCACGAGATCGCTATGGTCGTTTGCTCGCTCGCGTGTATGTCGGCGACACCCTCGTCAACGCACGCCTGGTCGCCGAAGGATTGGCCCATGTGTACATCATGGATGCCTTTGACCAAGCCGAGGCGTGGATACAGTTGCAGAAGACGGCGCAGACGCAACGAAAAGGTATGTGGCGCGAAGGTGTTCCTGGCCGCTTACGTATCACTCGTCTGCAAGCCGATGCGCCGGGAGACGACCGCAAGAACCCGAACGGCGAATACGTGCGCTTGTGCAATGTCAGCGACACTCCGCTCGACCTGACCGGCTTTGCTCTCCAAGACAACGCTCGTCACCGCTATGTGTTTCCTGGCGGCATCCTGAAGCCCGGCTATGTGGCCACGCTGAACAGCGGCCCAGGTCGCAATGCACTCTCGAATCCACGGTCACTGAGCTTTCATTGGGGTGGCGGACCAATCTGGAATAACGATGAAGACGTGGCCACGTTGTTCGCTCCCGACGGGAAGCTGATTGATACCTTCCGGGTCGGGGGAAAAGAAGCCGAAGAATAGTACGCGAGCGGCCGGAGCTTCTCTTCTTTTCAAGGGGCCTGCGTCCTCATCTCCGCTGAGAACTCGCTACAGTTCCGTTCCGTCCTTGCAATTCGGAAGTCACGCTTCCATAAATGTTAAGCCACAATCTTCAATGCTTCTCCCTGATTATGGAGGGCAACAAGCAGCTCACTCCGTAACGCCAGCTCCGCATACGTCTGTCCCTCGTCGTCGCAAAATTCCACTTCGTACACGTCTGGAGCGAGCACCTCCACGACGGTGCCGACTTCGCCGCGCTTGAGCTTACGCTCCGGCAAATCCTCCAGCAATGCTACCGTGTCGAGCAATTTAATCTTTCGCTTTGGCATGACGTTTCCTTCGCAGTGATCCCAAGCGCAGTAGCAAAAACACGCGCTTTGTGTCCACCCCTCGGACTGTCGGGATTCAAGCAGTATTCGCGTAACTTCCTGAGGTCAACGATTGCGCGTTCACCATTGGGTAGTAGCATAAAATGAGATTACAGCGCTGTTGAGTGAGCTTATCAAGGAGCACGGCTAACAACGTTGAGGTTAACCGGCGAGAGGGCGGATCCCGTGAGTTCGATTCAACCTCGGGTTAGGCTCGCTATTGCGATTGTGGTTCCGGCTGCTAGGAGGCCGTGACCTCGATGTGCCCGACGATGTGATCGTTGAACCCAAGTTCCTCGGCGGGCCACCAGTACCCTGTATGATGCGTTGGGCACTTGCGGCCGCAGAGGTCCCGATGTCCACTACTGTGACTTCCATGCACTCAGGACTCTGTCAAAGCCCGCCTTTGTTAGAAGAATAGGGTGGTTGCCCACAAGTACAGCCCACTACTGCCTACCTTCGTCATCCCGCTCTTCAAGCACCACTATGGCATCGAGGTCAATGACCAATCTCCGCATACTTTTGTCGGTGACTTCGCCCACTTGAAACTCAAACGATCTCATTCTGCTTCCTCCGGTTGATACCCTGGCGATTGTAGCGTTACGCAGATTGCTGTTATGGTCTGGACGTCCTCCCGACCCTGGCCTAAGGACAAGTGCCTACAGCGGAAGGGGCCGGAGGGAGGCTGTGGATGCTCTCGGAGCTGGCACGGTCTTTGACCGTAACGGGATCTCCCGAGCCCAACCACTGATCCCCCAGCCGTTTTGCCTTGACACTGCAATATTGACCGCGTTTTCAGGCAGTTTTCCCTCATGCTTATTATCAACGGTCTCAAGACGCCATGACAAGGACCTGATATGCCCAACACCCCAAGAAGTCAACAACTCAACCTCTTCGATAAAAATCCATGAGGGGCCGCTCTCGCTCGTCGTCATCTCCCCACCCGCTGACTCCTGCCCCTGCGCCTGTTACATTCCCCGCGTGCCTGAGCCATCTTCTGCGCCTCCTCCACCCCCCCCAGATTCTTCTCGTGCGAGCCTCGCTCGCAAAGGGTTGCCGATTCTGATCGCTACGCTCATTAGCCGTCCGCTTGGGTTCGTGCGGGAAGCGGTGCAAGCCGCACTCTTCGGTGCCTCACGTCTGACCGATGCGTTCCTCGTGGCCTACAACGTTCCGGAAATGATCCAGACGTTGTTCTTCAGCGGCGTGCTCAGCAACTTTTTCGTGCCGGTCATCACCCGCTATCGCCACGACGCGGCGGAGCTAAGCAAAGTGTTCAGCGCAGCGCTCAACGGCGCGTTGCTGTTGGCGTTAGCTATGGCGGGTGTCTGTTATCTCGCGGCTCCTGAACTCATGCACCTCGCTGCCCCAGGATTGAATGGAGCCGACCACGATTTGGCAGTCTTCTTGTTCCGTCTCATGCTGCCGATGCTGGTGCTGCACTGTCTGATGGCGGTGGTGAAAGGCACGCTCAACAGCCTCGATCACTATGCCATGCCGGAATACGCTGGCGTGTTCTTCAATGCCATCATGATTGCGAGTGCAGTGGCGCTGTCTACACGCTATGGCATCACCAGCTTGGCCATTGGTGTCATTGCTGGCAGCCTGGGGCAACTGCTCATCCAAATCCCGGTGCTGACGCGCAAAGGCATTCGTTATCAGCCGAGCTTAGGATTCGCTCACCCCGCGCTGCGGGAGATGCGCGGCTTAGTGGTGGGTTCAATTGTCGCCACGGCAGTGGTGCCAGTGAATGCGTTTATCGCGCGGGCCATGGCCTCGACTCTACCCGAGGGGAGCATCTCCGCCCTCGCCTATGCGTTTCGCGTGTTCATCTTGCCGGTCAGCCTCTTTGCCGTGCCCGTCTATACGGTCCTGCTCACCGATCTGTCGGCGGCGCAACACCAAGGGGCACGGCAACGCTTCAAGGACCAGGCTGCCGCCGGACTCTCATTGCTGTTCACGGTTGCGCTCCCTGCCACTGCGGTGCTCGTTGCCTTAGCACTACCCATCACTCGGTTGCTGTACGAACGCGGCCAGTTCTCTCCCGAAGACACGCGACTGACGAGTCAGGCGTTGATGGCCTATGGCCTGGGCATTCTCGCCTATGGGACGAGTCAGATCATGGTGCGCTTATTCACCGCTACCAAAGACACGCACACTCCAGCCTGGGTTGGAGCCGGTTCTATCGCGCTCAGCGCTGTAGGTAACTGGTTTCTGATGCAGCTCTGGGGGCATTGGGGCATTGCCTTGGTCACGTCGCTGGTGTCCGGCGTCAATACCTTCGTGTTGTACGCCATCTTCCGCCATCGTCACGGACCGCTCGACGAGCCACTGTTGTTACGACGACTCCTCACACACGTCTTGCTCTCCATTATCCTCGGCGGGGTGCTGTTCGGGTTAAGCCACGGATTGGCGGCGACACCGGGATCGATGTTGACCCCGACCCGGCTCCTGCATTTTACTGGCATATGCCTCGCTGGCGGTGTGGTGTATATGGGGCTGGCCTATCTCTTGAAGGTCGAGGAAGTTCTGGCGCTATGGCGACGGATCGCTCGGCGATAAGAGGGGCGCTGCACGGTTGAACTCATCTCACCAAGGAGTGTCTTATGGAATTTGGCCTATCCTACCCTGCAAAACCTGACGCGTGGAAAGATCTCGTCCTCGCGGAGGATCGTGGCTTCACCCATTGCTGGTTTTACGACTCGCAGATGATCTACAGCGACGTGTATGCCTGCATGGCACTGGCCGCAGACAAGACGAAGCGCATCAAGCTGGCCACCGGCGTGGCCATTCCTAGTAATCGCATCGCCCCGGTGACAGCGCATTCAATCGCTACCATTAACCAACTCGCCCCGGGCCGGGCCGTGCTCGGTCTGGGCACTGGCTTCACTGGGCGCAACACGATGGGATTGCCGCCGGTGCCGCTCGACACCATGCGCGATTACATCGCGATGTGCCGCACGCTCCTCCGTGGCGAGGAAGTGCTCTATCGCGAAGGCAAGCGTGAACGCTGGATTCGCTTCCTCCATCAGGAGCACGGCTACATCAACCTGAAAGATCCGATTCCCATTTACATGGCGGCCAATGGCCCGAAAGCACTGGAGCTTGCCGGGGAGCTGGGCGACGGCGTCATGACGACGCTGACCGACCCCGAGTCGATGAAAAAACATCTCGCCACCGTGGCGAAAGGCACCGAAAAAGCAGGTCGGGGGAACCAAAAGCTGCCAGTCGTGATGTTGTCCACCGGCTGCGTGTTGCGTCCTGGCGAGTCGGCCACTGCACCACGTGTGGTCAATCGTATTGGTCCCTTCGCCATGGTGGCGCTGCACGCGCTGTGGGAGCGGTCGGCGGTGGCCTCGGACTTACCACCGGTGCTGCGCGACCTCTACGACCGCTACGAGAAGGAATACATCTCCACCATGAAGACGCCTAAAGATCGTCTCTATCTAGAGATGCACGAGGGGCATCTGATTTATCTCAGACCTGGGGAAGAAAAATTCGTGACCGAGCCGCTGGTGCGCGGGTTCAGTCTCACGGGTTCAGGCGAAGAAATCATCGCCCGCCTCAAAGCCCTCGAAGCCGTCGGGGTTACACAGGTTGCCATTCAAGTGGTCAACGACGGACCAGACATGATCGAAGAGTTCAGCCGTGAGGTGATCGCGAAATACTAGTCTTCAGTTTTTAGTTCTTAGTTTTTAGTGGGTCGTGAAAAAGGGACTTGGCTTGAATCCGCATCGCTAAGAACTACCAACTCATAACTAACCACTACTCACTCTCATCAAAACGAGGCTTCTATGTCTAAATCCTCTATCGCCCTCGGCATTGCCGTCTCGCTCAGTGGCCGTTATGCGTTGCTGGGTCGTCAAGTGCTCGAAGGGTTGGAATGTTATGTCCGCGATGCCAATGCCGCTGGCGGTATTTTTCTCAAAAGCGAAGGAAAGAAGTTGCCTGTGGTCTTGACCGTTGAAGACGATGAGAGCGACGAGACCAAGGTACGAGCGCTGGTTGAGAAGCTCATCCAGCAAGACCATGTAGACCTGCTCATCGGGCCGTATGGCAGCGGACTCACGCTGGCTGCTGCCGAGACCGCCGATGCTCTCCACTACGTGCTGTGGAACCATAGCGGTTCTTCTGACGAGATCTTCGAGTGTAATCTCGCTTCCGTCGTGGGCATGCTATCGCCGGCGTCGCTCTACCTGTGCGCTATTCTCGATATGATCAAAACGCTCGATCCCTCGGCCAAACGGGTGGCGCTGTTCAATGCGCGAACCGGGTTTGCTGCCGATATGGCCAGCGGCGCACTGAACTGGATCAAGCGCGAGGGCTACACATTGACGGTCCACGAGTCGTATCGCTCAGGCATCGAGGATTTCCGTCCGCTGCTCGGGCGCATCAAAGATGACCCGCCGGATGTGTTCCTCAGTGTCGGTCGTGCGGAAGACGATATTCTGCTGGGGCGACAGTTGCGCGAACTGCAACCGCGTGTCAAAGCTGCCGGGCTGGTGGTCGCCGCTATCAGTCGCTTCAAGTCGGTGCTGCATGAACAGGCCGATGGCTTCTTTGCCCCCAGCCAATGGGAACCGCAGGTGCGCTATACCGTCGATTGCGGGCCGGCGGAAGAAGCCTTCGTCACCCATTATCTGAAGAGCGCGACCGTGCCGATTGATTACCCAGCCGCGCAGGGGTATGTCGCTGGGGTGGTCGCGCAACGCTGCGTTGAAGAGGTGGGGTCGCTCGATCAGCAAGCCCTGCGGGCCGCCGCCGGGCGGTTACAGTGTACGACTTTTTATGGTCCGTATGCGATTGACGCACAAACCGGGCGGCAAACCGCGCACCCCATGCTCGTGACCCAGTGGCAACGCGGCCGCAAGGAAATTGTCTGGCCGCCAGAAGTGGCCGAAGCACAAGCGATCTACCCTGGTCCCTTGTGGACCTGAGCAAAGCAAGAAAAGGAGCCTAAGTATGGGGCGGTTAGATGGGAAATTGGCGTTAGTCACAGGTGGGGCCTCGGGTATCGGGCGCTCGATCTGTCTGAATTTTGCCAAAGAAGGCGCGACGATCATTTGTAACGACATCACAGTCGAGGCGGCGCAAAAGGTGCTGGCGGACTGCGGCCAAGCCAAAGAAGGGCTGGCGGTGAAGGCGGACGTGTCCAAGAGCCGGCAAGTCGCGGCCATGTTTGCCAAGGTGCAGAAGAAATACGGCCGTCTCGATGTGTTGGTCAACAACGCTGGGATTGGACTCGACAACCCGGTGATTCGCGCTCGCTTCAACAAGGTCTTGACCCAACAGCAAGGGGAAATCGCCAAAGATGGGAAAGTGCGCACGGCCCTCGAAGCCACTCAACGTTTGAGCGATGCTGACTGGGACCGTATGCTCGGGGTGCATCTCAACGGCACCTTCTATTGCACTCGCGAAGCCCTGAAACTGATGGAACCTCAAAGGTCGGGCAAGATCGTCAACATCGCCTCTATTTGCGGCATGACCGGTTGCGCTGGGGCACCGCATTACAGCGCCGCCAAGGCCGGGATCATGGGCTTCACGCGCTCGGTGGCCCGCGAGGTCATTGTGAAAGGCGTGTTTGTCAACGCCATTGCTCCGGGGTATATCGACACGCCGATGACTGAAGCTGTCAGCGACGCCGTGCGCCGCGCCCTAGAGATGGCAACGCCAGCGGGGCGTTTCGGCTCGCCTCAGGACGTTGCCAACCTCGCGCTGTATCTCGCCTCTGGAGAATCCGACTTTGTTGTCGGTCAGGTCATTAGCCCCAACGGAGGGTATGTTATTGCATAAAATATGCCTCCACTTTTCACAGGCAAGACACAACTTGCCCAACTCAACGACCGACAGACTGAACGACTGAGCGACCGAACGACTGGGAGACTCGACGTGCGTCCTGTCTTTACTTCAGCTTTTTCCCCGCTAAGCTCTTCCCCATGCAAGATCACACCGAAAGAAAGGAGTGAGCTACCCGATGTACACTCTCATCTTTTGTGGATTGGTAGGCGTGCTGGTGAGCGCTGCTGTTTGTGCTGGCGTGTATCGGCTAGGCGTACGCCACGGTCGAGCCCACGTCGCCCCATTTCCCCTCTACGAGGAACTGCTAGATCATCGCATCGATTGCCTGGGGCAGGACCCACTTCAAGCCCGCATTGAAGTCGAAAACTCGCTTGCAGAAACTGACTGGGCTGCGTGACCGCAACAGGGCACCAAGAAACATTGGCTCATGTCCAGGCTTTGTGCTCATCTCGTTGCCCTAACCTTGCTGAGCACCCCCTCACCCTTCCCCTCTCCCCCGTCAACGGGGGAGAGGGCAGCAGACGTGGAACGGCTGCGGGTGGGAGGAAAGCCGGAGCGTACAGACTTCACACATGAGCCGAAACATTTAGCCGCACGCCGAGAGAAATTGTTGCGGCGAGGACAGTGCAGCACCGACTCTCCGTGCTCGTTCGCGCAGTGGGCGGTCCGCTGTCACGATAGTCACTGAACGTTGCGGCGACAGCACCCTGACCTGCTCGACAATCCAATCATCGGCTGATGGCGCGTAGTAGATAGCAAGGCGCGCATCCGTACTCGTAACCGCGCTCGCCTCCTGTCGATCCGCCCGTCGGTCGAAAATAATCCATATGTCCGTGTAGGTGGTGTCGGTAAACCGCTCGACACGCTCGATCAAGCGCTGTTGTGCCGCAGCTTTCCACCAGTCGGCCCGGTCGCGCCCGACCAGTACCCCGGCGTGTAACACATTAAATCCATCGACGATGAGCAGCGGCCCCATGATCGTTTGCTTAGCATGGCGTTGATCTTCCGTCCGCTCCAGTGGTAAAGCCCAGGCAGGTCCGTTGCTGTTGCTATGGAGGCGCTATGTTACAGACTGCACTCTGTCGTGAACTGGGTATTGAGTATCCGATCTTTTCTGTTGGCATGGGCGCTGGCATGGCTGGTCCCGAACTGACCGCCGCAGTCTCCAACGCCGGCGGGTGCGGCGTGTTGGGCATGGGGGGATTACCCGCGCCCTATATTCGCCAACAGATTGGGCAGCTCCGCTCGCTCACGCAAAAGCCTTTTGGCGTGAACATTATTTTGCCCCTCCTGCAGGAAGGGCAAATCGAGACTTGCCTCGACGAGCGAGTGCCGGTCTTGGTGCTGTTCTGGGGCGACCCCAAGCCGTATGTCCACGAAGCCCATCGCCGTGGGACCAAAGTCTTCATCCAAGTCGGGTCAGTGGAAGAGGCGCAAGCCGCTGCCGAGGCTGGCGTCGATGGCATCATTGCCCAGGGCGTGGAAGCTGGCGGGCACGTCAAAAGCACCACGTCGCTCTCGACCATTGTCCCGGCGGTAGTCGAGGCGGTGGCTCCGATTCCGGTGATTGCCGCTGGCGGTATTGCCGATGGCAGGGGTGTAGTAGCCGCGCTCAGTCTTGGTGCGCAGGCGGTCTCGCTGGGTACCCGCTTCCTATGCAGTGAAGAGGCGAAAGTCGTTCGCGCGTACAAGGAACGTGTGGTGCAGAGCCGCGCCGAAGACACGGTGTACACCCTGCTCTTCGATGTCGGCTGGCCAGATGCCGCGCATCGCGTGCTGCGTAACCAGGAAATCAACGAGTGGGAAGCGCAGGGGCGTCCTGCGAGTGGACAACGCCCTGGTGAAGGCAGCGTCGTCGGCACCATGACCGTCGCCAATACCACAGTCGAGTCGCCGCGCTACGGCGTGTTTCCACCCATGGAAGGCTTCAGCGGCGACATCGAACGTACAGCACTCTATGCCGGCGAATCGTGCCGCTTAATCCACGACATCCAACCTGCGGCACAAATCGTGCGCGAAATTCTGCGCGAAGCCGAGGCGGTGCTTGCCCGCATGAAAGCTGCTGCGTAAGCACCCGAGCGGTCTTCTCAGGAAAAGGTGAGAGAGAAAGGCGGACGGTAGCCCATGCATTGCCCAGCCTGTGGACACGAGAACCGGCCAAGCGCAAAGTTCTGCGACGAATGCGGCGCGGCGCTAGCCGAAAGGCAAAAATAGAAACCGACCCCCAACCCCTAACCCCTCACACCCAACCCCCAATTTCTTACACGCCAGCCCATCTCGCTGAGCGCATCCGCGCGACCCCGCTGACCGAGGATGAGCGTAAGACCATCACGGCGCTGTTTGCCGATCTCAAAGGCTCGACCGCGTTGATCGAAGGGTTGGACCCTGAAGAAGCGCGCTCCATTATTGATCCAGCCTTGCAGCTCATGATGGACGCCGTACACAGCTACGATGGCTATGTGGCGCAAGCCCTGGGCGACGGCATCTTTGCCTTGTTCGGCGCACCTATTGCCCATGAGGATCATCCCCAGCGAGCGCTGTACGCCGCGCTGCGCATGCAAGACGCCATGCGCCAGTATGCCGACACGTTGCGATCCAAAGGCTATCCGCCACTGCTGATGCGTGTCGGGATCAACACCGGCGAGGTGGTACTGCGCTCCATCCAGAAAGACGCTTTGCATGCCGACTACGTGCCTGTAGGTCACTCGACCAACTTAGCCGCCCGCATGGAACAGTTGGCCATGCCCGGTACCATCGTCGTCTCGGCCTACACCCACCGGCTGACCGACGGCTACTTTGCCTTCAAGGATTTGGGTCCCACGCAAATCAAAGGCGTAGAAGAAGCCCTGAACATTTATGAAGCGCTGGGAGCAGGGCCGTTACGCACGCGGCTGCAAGTGTCGGCACGGCGCGGGCTGACGCGCTTTGTCGGACGGCAGAGCGAGATGGAGCAACTCCAACGGGCGTTGGAGCAGGCCAAAGCCGGGCACGGGCAAATCGTCGGTACGATGGGCGAGCCGGGGTTGGGCAAGTCGCGGTTGTTCTATGAATTCAAGCTGCTCTCGCTCGGTGGCTGCTTAGTGCTGGAAGCCTACTCCGTCTCGCACGGCAAAGCGACGGCGTACTTGCCGGTGATCGAGCTGCTCAAGAGCTACTTTGAGATCAAGGGCGAAGACGATGAGCGGAAGCGCCGCGAAAAAGTGACGGGCAAAGTGCTCAACCTCGATCGCAGCTTGGAAGATACCTTACCCTATCTGTTCGCCTTACTCGACATTGAAGAACAGCCCTCGCCGTTGGCGCAGATGGACGTGCAGATTCGAAGACGACGCACCTTCGAGGCGCTCAAGAAGCTCTTTCTCCGCGAAAGCCTCAAGCAGCCGCTGATTCTGATCTTCGAGGACTTGCACTGGATCGACAATGAGACGCAAGGGTTTCTCGACGTACTCAGTGAAAGTCTGGCCAGCGCCAAGATTCTGTTGCTCGCGAACTACCGGCCCGAGTACCGTCATGAATGGGGACAGAAGACCTATTACACGCAACTGCGTTTGGCACCGTTAGGCAAAAAAGAAGCAGAAGAATTTCTCGACGTGTTGTTGGATGTTCCCGTAGGGGCGGCCCTGCGTGACCGCCCTCCAGAGGGCATCCACATGGGGGTGCCCCTACAGATTCCCCCCACCGTGCAAGGCATCCTCGCGGCCCGCATCGACCGCCTCGCACCCGACGAGAAAGCCCTGCTACAACAATTGTCGGTCATTGGCCGAGAATTTCCCCTCAGCCTGGTCCGTCAGGTCGTTCCCCAACCGGAAGCCGATCTCCATCGCCTGCTGGCCTCGCTGCAACGCAAAGAATTTCTCTACGAGCAGCCGGCGTTTCCCGAAGTCGAGTACATCTTCAAACATGCACTGACCCAGGAGGTCGCCTACGGCACGGTGCTGCACGAGCGGCGCGAAGCCCTGCACGAGCAAACCGCGCGGGTGATTGAAGAACTGTATCAGGCCACCTTGGAAGACCACTACAGCGAGCTGGCGCACCATTACAGCCGCACGGAGAATGCACGACAAGCCGTAAAATATCTCCACCTTGCTGCGCAACAAGCGGTGCAGCGGTCGGCGAATGCGGAAGCGATGACGTTACTGACCGAGGCGGTAACGCTGGTGCAGCGTCTGCCGACCACGCCCGAGCACCTCCGGCAAGAACTCACACTGCAAACCGTTCTTGGCTCGATTCTGATTACGACCAAAGGTTATGGGGCGCGGGAAACAGAAAACGCGTACACCCGAGCCTACGCCCTCTGCCAACAGTTGGGAGAGACGGCGCAACTCTTTCTGGTCTTATGGGGACTTCAACAGATGTACCTAGCCCGTTCGGACTATCAAAAGGGGCGGGAGTACGGCGAGCAGATGTTTTCTTTCGCCCAACGCTCGCAAGATCTCTCTCTCGTTCTGGGCCAACCGCGTGCTCGGAGAAGTGGCTTTCTGTGTGGGCGAGCTGTCTGCGGCGAAGACCTATAGCGAAAACGCTATGGCCTTGTATGACCCTCAACAGCGGAGCGCCCAGACCCTGGCGTATGGAGAAGATCCAGCAATAGACGGACGCTTTTGGTGTGGTACAAGTCTTTTCCTGATGGGATACCCAGACCACGCATTACAAGGATTTCGCGAAATACTCGCCTTGGCGTCCGAATTGACACACGCCAACGGTTTGGCTGTCGCTTCTCTCGGTCTCGCTTGGGTTCATACCGACCGTCGAGAGTCGCATGAAGCGAGGAGCCACGCAGAAACTGCCCTTGTTTTCGCGACCGAGCACGGAGTGCCGTTTTTGTTGGGGTGGGGAACGATAATGCGGGGCTGGACGCTGAGCGCACAAGGGGATGGAGAAGCTGGAGTTGCCGAGCTACGCCAGGGCCTTGCCATCTACCACGCCACAGGGGCGACGGAGCTTCTCACCTTTTGGCTTGCCCCACTAGCCGAAGCATACCTGAAAAACGAGCAGACCGAAGAAGGACTGGCGACGGTGTCCGAGGCGTTAGCTTTTGCAGACAGAACTGATGAGCGCTTCTATGAGGCGGAGCTGCATCGGCTCAAAGGGGAACTGCTGCTGGCGCAGGCGAGGCAAAAGGCAGGAGGGAAAAAGGCGTGAGCAATAGAGGGAAAAGCGATGACGTTCGATGAAGTGTTGGGGCAGGTCGTAGAATTATTGCGACAAGAGAAACGAGCCTCCTATCGGGGCATCAAGCGGCGTTTCGCCCTGGAGGACGAGTACATAAACGACCTCAAGGAAGAGCTGCTCTTTTCCCACCCTGAGATAGCGGACGAAGATGGCCGTGGATTAGTGTGGATCGGCACGGACGCAGAGGGCGGAAATCAAAAGCCTATCCTGAGCGTAGTCGAAGGAGCAAAAGGCAAAGCGCAAAAATTAGAAACTACCGTTGCCCGTCCCCTGTTGCCTGTTGCCCCCTCCCCCGCCGCCTACACGCCCAAACACCTGGCGGACAAGATTCTCCAGTCCAAATCGGCGCTGGAAGGCGAACGCAAACAGGTGACGGTGCTCTTCGCCGATGTGCAAGGGTCGATGGAGTTGGCCGCACAGCTCGACCCGGAGGAATGGCACCAGATGCTCGATCGCTTCTTTGCCATTCTCACCGACGGCGTGCATCG
>SYOC01000239.1 GCA_005804965.1 Pseudomonadota bacterium | reverse complement strand
GGTTGCGGGTGACATCAAATTGCCCGTAGGCATGGTCTGGTTTTCATGAAATGGTCAATTGGCCGCTGAATGTTACGAGGCGATGCGCGAGTATATGGAACGGGCTGAATATCATCGGATGGCGGCATTGGAGGACACCATGTGGTGGTACCGCGCATTGCATGCTCGCCTGATCGAGGGGCTTGGGCGGCTACATCTCCCGGCTGGGGCACGGGTGCTGGATGCGGGTTGCGGGACCGGGGGCTTGTTGTGCCGGATCGGCCAGGTGATGCCAGGGCTTGATCGAGTCGGTCTCGAATATGACGCTGAAGCAGCTGGAAATGCTGCGGGTAAGTCGGTTGCTCCAGTGATCACGGGTACCGTAAATACGTTGCCTTTCTCGGCTTGTAGCTTTGATGTCATCATCAGTGCAGATGTTTTGTACCATAGCCAGGTGGATGATGTGATGGCATCGAGAGAATTTCATCGTTGCGTGAAGTCTGGTGGTAGTTTGCTTCTCAATCTCCCTGCCTACGACTGGATGAAATCAAGCCATGATAGACATCTGCATACCCGGCGCCGCTACACTGTCGTAAGTGCTCGTCGCATGGTCGAGACCGCGGGGTTCCTCGTCGTAGGGTCAGGTTATTGGAACTGCCTGTTGTTTCCGCTCTTGTTACTTCACAGGATGAGTGTCGGTTGTGTAAGAGCGACGAGCGATGTGCGGGCATTCCCGTTATGGCAGGACAAGTTGTTCTACGCCATTACGATAATTGAGAGGAGCATGGCCCGTGCAGGCCTCCGGCTGCCATTCGGCAGCTCGGTCTGGATCTGGGCCGTAAAGCCATGAGCGATGCAGTTAGAGTTGCGCTTTCAATCGTTGTTCCTGTCTACAATGGCGCTCTCAGTGTGCCGGTTCTGGTGGAGGCGCTACGTCATCTTGCCGTGCCAGGTGGGATAGAGATTGTGCTAGTCAACGACGGTAGCCCGGATAACTCGCTCGAGGTCTGTCGCGGACTTTGCCGGCGCGATGAGGTGGCGTTAACCGTTGTTAATCTGGCACGAAATTTCGGTGAACATAACGCGGTAATGGCAGGTCTCCGCTATGCTCATGGCGCCCATGTCATTACTATGGACGACGACCTGCAGAACCCGCCGGAAGAAGTCGTTCGCCTCTGGCATCACGCCAAGGATAATGATTACGATGTCGTCTACTCCTATTACGCAGTCAAAAGACATTCCTCGTGGCGTAATCTCGGTAGCTGCCTCACCAACTGGTGTGCCGACTACTTACTCGACAAGCCAAAGGGTCTCTACCTCTCCACGTTTCGCTGTATGAACGCTTTTACCGTGAAGGCGGTGCTCGAGCATACGGGGCCGTTTCCTTATATCGATGGCCTGATTATGCAGGTGACGCAGAATATAGGCCGGATGGAGGTTGCGCATTTGCCGCGAGAAACAGGGGAAAGTAATTACACATTGCGCAGGCTGGTACGTCTTTTTCTATCGATGTTCCTCAATTTCTCGGTGACCCCGCTGCGGATAGCTACACTGATCGGCACGTGTATGGCGGCATTGGGTGTGGCGGGGTTTCTGATTGTGCTGGTGGAAGCATTTAGCGTGGGCACACCAGCGGGTTGGGCATCTCTGATGGCAGCGACCCTGCTGCTTGCGGGTGTGCAACTCATGATGCTTGGCCTGCTTGGCGAGTATCTCGGCCGCGTATTCTTAACCATTAACAGGACGCCGCAATTTGTAGTGCGCGATGTGGAACGCAATGATCGGGTGCCGAAAGAAAAGAACTGAAGCGAGTTATTGGGTTGATCCGGGTGTGGTCAAATTGTGTGGGGCGCAGCCTGATTTCCTAATGATATGCCACGTATGATGAAACAGGCTTGGGTTGTGTTAGCCCTCGACGGTACGACCGGAATGGCCACATGAGTTCGTTGTTTATCTTAAGTAGCTCACCGATTATGATCATGACCCTATGAGTATAGAAACTCCCATGAGCGCCTCTTTCCGTGGACGTTCCGTGCTTATTACCGGCGGGCTTGGTTTCATCGGCTCGCACCTTGCTCGCCGGCTTGTAGCAGCGGGTGCGAAGGTGATGCTAGTCGATAGCCTGATCCCTGAGTACGGGGGGAATTGGTTCAATGTCCATGACATTCGAGATCGCGTAACCGTCAACATTTGTGATGTGCGAGACCCTTACGCTATGCCGTATCTTGTGCAGGGCCAGGATTTCCTATTTAACCTTGCCGGACAAACCAGTCATCTGGATTCCATGGATGATCCCCACACTGATCTTGCTATCAACGCCCAGGCACAGCTCTCTATTCTGGAAGCCTGTCGGAAGCATAATCCAGGTGTGAAGGTGGTTTTTGCCAGTACTCGCCAACTCTATGGTAAGCCGGATTACCTGCCTGTGGACGAGAAGCATCCAATCCGGCCGGTTGACGTCAACGGCATCAACAAGCTTGCGGGCGAGTGGTATCACTTACTTTACAACAATGTTCATGGCATTCGAGCTTGTGTGTTACGGCTATCGAATACCTATGGACCAGGGATGCGGGTCAAGGATGCGCGCCAAACTTTTCTCGGTATCTGGGTTCGCAACCTGATCGAGGGCCGGCCGATTCGTGTCTTCGGTGACGGGATGCAGTTGCGTGATTTTAACTTTGTGGATGACTGTGTGGATGCGTTACTCCTGGCTGGTGCAACCGACGAATCAAACGGTCAAGTCTTTAATCTTGGTAGTGGCGAGATAATCAACCTCAAGGATCTTGCCGTGATGATGACCGAGCTCGGCATCGACGGATCCTACGAAATCGTGCCATTTCCTCCTGAGCGGAAAGCTATCGACATCGGGGATTATTATAGCGACTTCGCAAAAATCAGGGCATCTCTTGGCTGGGAACCGCGTGTAGGCCTGCGGGAGGGATTACGGAGGACGGTGGCGTATTATCAAAAGCATCATGAATACTACTGGGCGGCAATGGCGGGCTGACTATTGTAATTCAGGCGATGCTGGATACGATCGAGTCTGACCAGTGGGGTAAATTCTTGACGGCGCTCATGTGTGACATGCTGCCACACACTGAGTGGAGACGAGCATCGGGGGAGTGCTAATCATGTCGATCCAAGTCTGGGACTATCGGAAAGAATACGCGATTGAGCGTGAGGACATTCTTGCCGGCGTGGACAAGGTGTTTCGATCAGGGAGGCTCATCCTCGGGCCGAGCGTGAAAGCATTTGAGGAACGCTTTGCCGCATACTGTGGCGTTACTCATGGTGTCGGCGTAAACAGCGGCACTGATGCACTCTTCCTCGCGCTCAAAGCGCTTGACGTCGGGCCGAATGACGAAGTCATCACTGTGTCGAACACTGCAATCCCGACGGTTTCCGCGATTGTGTCCACAGGGGCTGTGCCGAGGTTCATTGACATTGACCCAGATACATACCTGATGGATGTTGCGCAACTCGAATCGGCAATTACGCCGCGAACCAAGTGCGTGTTGCCGGTCCATCTATTTGGGCAATGCGTAGACATGGATCGAGTCAATAGCGTGGCGCTGGCGCATGGCCTCAAGGTGATTGAGGATTGCGCCCAATCGCATGGGGCCAGGCAGAATGGTAAACTTGCCGGTTCGATGTCTGATGCTGCGGCGTTTTCGTTTTATCCAACAAAAATCCTTGGAACGTTCGGAGATGGCGGTATGGTCATTACTGGTGATGAATCATTCGCCACGCGTGTGCGCCAGCTGAGGATGTATGGTAATGAAGGTGGTTATTACTCGGTCGAGCATGGGTATAACTCGCGGCTCGATGAAGTGCATGCCGAGATTCTGCTCAGGAAAATAGCGCGGCTCGACGGCTACATCGAACGGAGACGGGAGCTTGCGGCGCGCTACGATGAGATGTTGCTGAATAGTGGCGTAGTGCTGCCAAAGGTGTGGCCCGGGAATTTTCATGCGTATTATCTCTACGTCGTGCGGCACCCAAGCCGTGATCGCATCGTTAGTAAGCTCGCAGAGCATGATATTATGGTGAATGTCAGTTATCCATGGCCCATTCACAAAATGGCGGGCTATGCGTATCTCGATCAGGAGAAAGGTGGTTTGCCATATACGGAAGCTGCGGCCAGGGAAATATTTTCGCTGCCGATGTACCCGACACTTAGTAACGTCGAACAGGATTTCGTTTGCGAGACGCTTGTCAATATATTGCGAAATGACATTTGATTGGAATGTGGAGGCTCGCGGATGAGGGAAGTGGTTCGGCCTTGCAAGCGATTACCGCGAAGCTCATTCTTAAGCTCCCCCCATCGAGACGGCCCATAAGGAGACCTTTCTGGGGCAATAGCTAGATGGGTATTGCCAGGAATAGTTGCATTATCTGTCGCCTCACGTAATGACGTAGAATGGCGGTGTTTCGACTCCCCAAGCCCTGCCAGAGTTTAAAGATTCGTAACCAGGAGTCTAGCAAGGTCGGACATATGTTCAACGATAAATCCATTCTCATCACTGGCGGTACAGGTTCATTTGGTAAGCAGTACGTCAAGACGTTGCTTGAGCGCTACCAACCCAAAAGACTGATCATTTATTCCAGGGACGAGCTCAAGCAGTTCGACATGGAGCAGGATTTTCGTCAGAAGTGCATGCGCTACTTCATCGGCGATGTGCGCGATCGCGATCGCCTCATACAGGCGATGAACGGCGTGGATTATGTTATTCATGCAGCCGCCCTCAAGCAAGTCCCTGCAGCAGAATATAACCCCATGGAGTGCATCAAGACCAATATCCATGGAGCCGAAAACGTCATTCACGCGGCGTTGGCGAATAATGTTGAGAAAGTGATCGCGCTTTCCACCGATAAGGCGGCGAGCCCCATCAATTTGTATGGCGCGACTAAGCTTGTCTCTGACAAGCTGTTCGTTGCCGCCAATAACCTTGCGAGCGGGCATAAGGCCAGATTTTCCGCCGTGCGCTATGGCAACGTCGTTGGTTCTCGCGGCTCGGTGGTGCCTTTTTTCAAGAAGTGCATTGAAGAGGGTTGTGACCATTTGCCTATTACCGATGCGCGCATGACCCGTTTCTGGATCACCTTGCAGCAGGGCGTTGATTTCGTCTTGAAGAACTTCGAGCGCATGCATGGCGGAGAAATATTCGTTCCGAAAATCCCATCGCTGAATGTGGTTGATCTGGCCAGGGCAATGGCACCCAATCTTCCGCATAAGATCATCGGTATTCGTCCCGGCGAAAAACTGCACGAGGTCATGTGTCCCGCAGACGATGCGCACCTGACGTTAGAGTTTGCCGATCACTATGTGATCAAGCCGACCATCCAGTTTTCCGGATATGTCGATTTCGCAGTCAGCAAGCTGGGCGAGAGGGGGCATCCGGTCGAGCAGGGTTTTGAATTCCACTCCGGCAAGAACTCTCGGTTTCTTTCCATTGAGGAAATCGTTGAGTTCAACCACCTTGCGGGCATTAGTTAAGGATGGGCGAGTAGCCCTGCGTATCCTTATGGCTGAATGGCCGACAAGGCGGACCGATGGTGCGATCCTAATGCCTTCCGATAAAATTAAAAGTTTAAACATCGATATGTCTTTACGTGCAAACGTAGATACGCTGATACCCTACGGCCGTCAGGATATTACCCAGGCTGATATCGATGCTGTGGTGGAGGTTCTGCGTTCAGATTTCCTCACTCAGGGTCCGGCGGTTCCTGCTTTCGAGCGAGCCGTTTCTGCACGGGTGGGCGCCAAGCATGCGATTGCAGTCAACAGTGCCACCTCGGCTTTGCACATTGCCTGTCTGGCGCTTGGGCTCAGCAAGGGAGATCGGCTTTGGACCGTGCCGAATACCTTTGTTGCTTCGGCCAACTGTGGACGTTACTGCGGGGCCGAGGTCGATTTTATTGATATCGATCCGCTTACCTGGAACCTGAGCCTACCTTTGCTGCGGGATAAGCTTGTTCGTGCCAGGCAGGAAGGTCTTCTGCCAAAAGTGCTGGTGCCGGTGCATTTTGCCGGTCAACCTACCGAGCAGGAAGCGATCTGGGAGTTAGCTCAGAAATATGGCGTTAAGGTGCTGGAAGATGCCTCACATGCCATAGGCGCATCACGAAATAGCGAATCTGTGGGGAGTT
>SYOC01000238.1 GCA_005804965.1 Pseudomonadota bacterium | reverse complement strand
GTCTTCGAGACCGAGTTGGTAATCAACACACGGTCCCGCAGGTGGGGTTTGAGAGTGAGGATATGCGGGCAACGCGGCGAGTCGTAGAGAAATTTCTCATAGACATCGTCGGAAATCACCAGCAAATTGCTGCGCTCGATCACCTCGGCAAGGCCACGCAGTTCCTCTGCGGTATAGGCGGCACCAGTGGGATTCGAGGGACTGTTGAGCAGGAGAGCTTTGCTCTGCGGACCAATAGCAGCTTCGAGCTGGGCCGGAGTGATTTTGAACCCGGTCTCTTCGCTGGTCATGAGCAATTTTGGCTGAGCGCCGGTGAGGATGACCATGTCCGAGTAGCTGACCCAATACGGTGCCGGGATCAGCACTTCGTCGCCTTCGCCAAACAAAGCATGGAAAGCGTTGAACAGCGTGTGTTTCCCGCCACAGTTCGCGGTGACTTCCTGGAGCGAGTAAGTCAGTCCATTGTCGCGCTGCATTTTGGCAATGATGGCTTTTTTCAGATCCGCCGTGCCGCCCACAGGAGTGTACTTGGTCTTCCCTTGTTTCAGAGCGACGATGGCCGCGTCTTTGATATGTTCCGGTGTGTCGAAGTCTGGTTCGCCAGCACCAAAGTCGATGACTTCGATGCCCTGGCCGCGCAGCGCAGCCACTTGGACAGTGACCATAAGCGTAGGAGACGGTTTGATCAGCGATAAACGTGAAGCAAGTTGCATAACACTCTCTCAGGGTAAAAATGCGTAGGGGCACGGCATGCCGCGCCCCTACCTGTGTGATGAACGTTGACAGGAAGAGGCGCAGGTTAGGTTTTCTTAGCGAACTTATCTTTCAGACGTTGAACGACGTGCGGAGGTACGAGGCCGTCCACCGTCCCGCCAAAGCTGGCGATCTCTTTCACGAGACGGGCGGCAGTATAGAAATGCGCGGCTCCCGTCATAAGAAAGATGGTCTCGATGTGGGGCTTCATACGCCGATTCATGAGTGCCATCTGAAATTCATAGTCGAAGTCAGACACGGCACGCAGCCCACGAATGATGATCGTCGCGTTCTTTTGATCGACGTAGTCCACCAGCAAGCCATAGAAATGGTCGTATTCGATGCGGTCAGCGACATCTTTCAGTTCTTCCTGGAACATTTCGATCCGTTCCTGGGGCGTGAAGAGAAAGTTGTCTTTCTGGGGGTTGAATACGGACGCCACCACGACTTCATCCACGATTTGTAGACTGCGACGAATGATGTCGATGTGCCCGTAGGTCGGTGGATCAAACGAGCCTGGATAGATCGCCCGGCGTTTCACTCAGCCTCCTCATCTTGCCGCTGGTAAAAAGACACTCCGGTTGTGCCGTAACGACGGCGGTCAGTCAAGGCCAAGGCCGGGTACTGCTCAGCCCCTTCTTCGTGGAGACTGTGCTCAACCACCACCCACGCGTGTGGTTCGAGTACAGCGCTGGTCGCTAACAAGCGAAGAGTTTTGTCCACCCAGCCTTCTTCGTACGGAGGATCAAGGAACACGCCACCAAACTGGAGCCCTTGCTCCGCCACAATTTTGATGCCCTTGGCCACATACGCACGCATGCCCCGCCCGTAAGAACGCAACCCCGTCAGCTTGAGGTTGTCTTGAATGGCACGCTGCGCTTCCGGGCTAGGATCAACAAAGAGCGCTGAGCGGGCACCACGGCTGAGGGCTTCGATACCCAAAGCACCAGTACCAGCGAAGAGGTCGAGGATAGCAATATCGGCGAGCGTGAAGCGGCTGGCCAAGATGTTGAAGATCGCCTCGCGGACTTGATCCGCCGTGGGGCGGGTCTTATGGCCTTTCGGCGCTTTCAGGTGGATGCCACCAGCGGAGCCGGAAACGATGCGCATGCTAAAAGACGGGACCCAGGGAATCGGGGAATCGGGGAATCGGGGAATCGGAGAGAGAACGTACAGCTTTTTCCTTCTCCGCTTCTCTCCATCTCCGCTTTTTCGCTTCTTTCTTGAACATCTCCGCTTCTCCCCGTCTCCGCTTCTCCGATTCTGTCAATTGAAGCTAGAAGCCAATAAATGCATTGCCCGGCTACACAGTCAAAATATGCACCGCCGTTGCCGCCGCCTCGCCGCCTAGCATGCCGCCGCCGTTTTCCGTCAGTCCGACTTTAGCACCTGCCACTTGGCGTTTGCCGGCTTCGCCGCGTAATTGCCAGAAGATTTCGGCGATCTGCGCCACGCCAGTTGCGCCGACGGGATGCCCTTTCGCCAATAGACCACCACTCGGGTTGACCGGTAACCGACCGCCGAGCGCAGTCACTCCATCATCCATCAGCTTCCCGCTTTCTCCCGGTTGGCAGAAGCCTAGTTCTTCGCAAATGATAAGTTCCGCCGGTGCGGAAGCGTCATGCACCTCAGCGACCTGTACGTCCTCCGGACCGATGCCCGCCATTTCGTAAGCTTTGTGTCCGACGCGCTCGGTAATGCCGGGAGCGTTCGGAACGAGATCTTTTCCCGAGCCTAACACCGAGGCTCTCACGTAGACTGGCTTGTTGGTGAATCTTTTTGCGAAGTCCGAGCTCGTGAGAATCACCGCCGCCGCACCATCGCCAATCGGCGAACACATCATGCGCGTCAACGGGTCGGCAATCATCGGCGAAGCCAACACCTCTTGGAAAGTACGCGGTGTCTGGAACTGCGCATGCGGGTTCAGGCTGCCGTGGGTGTGGTTCTTGGCCGCCACTTTGGCAAAATGCTCTTTGGTCGTGCCATACTTGTGCATATGGTCACGCGCCAAGCCAGCGTAAAAGTCCATGAACAAGCTGCGCGATTTGCCCGCGCCAGCACCATCGTTCCCCACGGCTTCGTCCATCGAGGCCAGCGTCTGCTGCATCAGTTCAACGTCGATGGCGCTGCCGAGAGCATCGAAGGAGCGTTGTTTGTCTTCATGAAAGAGCTTCTCCATGCCGACCGCCATCACCACGTCGTACATGCCGGAGGCGATATACAACCACGCCAGATGAAACGCCGTGGCTGCGCTGGCGCATGCATTCTCCGTGTTGATGACGGGAATACCGCCGATACCCATGTCGCGCAGCACCACTTGGCCACGGATACACTCCTGGCCGGTAATCAACCCAGCCATAGCGTTCCCCACGGCCACGGCTTCGAGCGCGGTTTTCTCGACACCAGCGCTGCTCAGCGCACCATCGACAGCCTCGCGAGCAAGATCTTTCATGCTGCGGTCAATATGCTTGGCGAAGCGGGTCATGCCCGCGCCGATAATGGCAACGTCTCTCATCTGTGTGTTCCTCCCCAGTTAGGTTGCCTACTCTATACCCTGGTTCCCCCTTGTTGTGCAAGGCGAATTTCGCCAGGATGGCCCTCGTGAATTATGCATTAGTACCGGTCAAAGCCTTAGCCTCGGGGAAAAGTCGTCTCTCGGCTCTGCTTTCAGAAGACGTGCGACAGGCCGTCTCGCGCGCCATGTTGCTGGATGTGTTGACCAGCCTGCGTCAGGCACAGAGCGTGGATAAAATTGTCGTCGTCTCCTCGGATGCAACCCTGCTGGCCTTGGCGCAAGATTTTGGCACCGCAGCCGTCAATGAGCGGCACCCGCGCGGACTCAGCGGAGCAACGAATATCGGCACGGACTTTTGCCTGGAGCAAGGAGCCACCGCGCTCCTGGTGCTGCTCGCCGATTTACCGCTGGTCACAGCCGCCGATATCGACCTCTTGTTTCACCATGCCAAAGAAGTCGGCGACGGCATTATCCTCACGCCGTGCAAAGAAGGCGACGGCACCAATGCCTTGTTGCGTGTGCCGCCACTGATCCTCCCGCCGTTCTTTGGTGGTCCGAGCTTGGAGGCGCATCGTGTAGCCGCACAGCGGAACAACGTCGCGTGCCGCGTGGTGGAGGTGCCGCACATTGCTTTCGATGTCGATTCCATCAAAGACCTTGCGCAGTTTGCCGCCCAGCCCTCGGATACGCGCACCTATCGCGTCTTGCAGGAGGCTGGAGTAGTGCAAGCGCTCAAGGCACTGAGCAAGTAAGCGAGGAGGAGGACGTATGGGGCAAGGGCAAAAGAAGGCCGACCGAGCGTGGCGCGAAGCGATGACCATACACCTCGACGTGAACGGGATGATGGCGGCAATGCTTGGCGAGGCTGGTATTCAAGAGGACACCTTTGCCGCTCTGCAGCCGCGATTGCAGGCGGCTGATGCAGCTTTGCAGCATGCTCGTCAGTCTGGAACCCTGCCGTTTTACGATCTGCCGTATCAAAATATCTCCGGTGTCCAGGCGCTGGCGGAGTCCGTCCGCCAAGAGTGCGACGCGCTAGTGGTGCTGGGCATTGGCGGTTCAGCGCTTGGGACACGCGCACTGGCTCGGGCCTTATTACCTCCATTCTCCGTGCAGACTCCGGTGCTTCATGTGGCAGATAACATCGACCCCGCGAGTTTTGGCGCGTTACTCGACAGCCTGGACCTCTCGCGAACAATTTTCAACGTCATCAGCAAATCCGGCGAGACCGCAGAAACTATGGCGCAGTTCTTGATCGTCCGCCAACTCCTTCAGGAGAAGCTCGGTGCCGGCGCTGTGCGGCAGCGCATCATCGTGACCACCGACGCCACAAGCGGTTATCTACGTCCTCTCGTGGACCGTGAAGGTTGGCGGGATCTGATTATCCCCGCAGGCGTCGGCGGGCGGTTTTCCGTGTTCGCTCCGGTTGGTCTGTTTCCAACAGCAGTCGCTGGAATCAATATCGAAGAATTGTTAGCCGGAGCAGCGTGGATGGACACTCGCTGTCGTGGCACCGAGGTATGGCAGAATCCTGCGCTGTTGTTTGCCGCGCTCCAATTTGTTGCGGCCAAGCCCATCTTGGTGATGATGCCTTACTCGGATGCTCTTGCTGAAGTCTCCGAATGGTTCTGCCAACTGTGGGCAGAGAGTTTAGGCAAAGAGCGAGACCGGCAAGGTCGGATCGTCCACACCGGCCAGACACCCGTGCGGGCGCTCGGCACCACCGACCAGCACTCGCAGGTGCAACTCTATACCGAAGGGCCGAACGATAAAGTGTTAGTCTTTCTCCGCGTGACCGACCCTGAACGTGAGCTGACTATTCCCGAGAGCTATCCCGAAGTCGAAGGGTTACATTATCTCTCCGGCGCGGGGCTTGGGGCACTTTTGCGGCACGAACAACGAGCCACCGAGATCGCCCTGGCCAAGAAGGGACGCATGTCCTGCACCTTCACGTTACCTGTTGTGAACGCCTTCACGCTCGGTCAGCTTCTCTATCTGCTCGAAGTCGCCACCGCCATCGCTGGCGAACTCTACGACGTAAACGCCTTTGACCAGCCGGGCGTGGAAGAAGGCAAGCACCTGACCTACGGCATGATGGGTCGCGCCGGGTTTGCCGAGAAGGACGCCGAAGTCCGCGCCTGGGAGGAGAAGCGCCAGGGGCGGTTTGTGGTGTGAAAGATGCCAGGGACGCGGGTTATTTTTTATCGGGAGGACAACGGAAATGTTCCATTGCTCCAATGGTTCGACGCCATAAGCAACAAAGCCCAAGATAAATGCCGTCTGAAGCTCGAACGACTACGTGAACTTGGGCATGAACTGCGTCGCCCGGAAGCCGATTATCTTCGGGACGGAGTCTATGAGCTACGGGTCAGTCTTCAGGGCAGGCAGTATCGGATGCTCTACTTTTTCCATGGCAACATAGCAGCGATAGTATCCCATGGCATAGTGAAAGAGGCGCAAGTCCCACCGAAGGACATTGACCTAGCAATCAAGCGAAAGCAACAATTCGAGCAAAGCCCCAGGCGTCACACTTACGAGGAACCAGCATGAGCAGCAAAACACCCAAACGACAACCCACCACAGACGCAATAGAAATTCTCCACCGGCGCTACTACGAAGGAAGACCAGATCGGCTCAAAGAACTCGAAGAAGCGCGGGTGGAAGATGAGATTGCCCGGAAAATTTATGCCCTCCGCATCAAGGCGGGCCTTACGCAACGCGCACTTGCCAAGCTGGTGGGCACGTCGGCCTCGGTCATTGGCCAACTCGAAGACGCCGACTATGAAGGCCATTCGATGGCCATGCTCAAGCGTATTGCCGAAGCGCTCAATAAGCGGGTGGAAATCCGCTTCGTCTCCATCAAAGACCATAAGAACAAACCTCTGGACAACAGAGTAGCCGTATAGGGGCAACCCGGAGCCCGTTCCGCTCACAGCTGAGGGGCGGGAATGGCGCCAACAACAGGAACAAGGAGAAGGCAAACGCCTGACCTACGGCATGATGGGTCGCGCCGGGTTTGCCGAGCAGGACGCCCCAGTCCGTGCCTAGGAGGAGAAACGCCAAAGGCAGTATGCGGTGTGAAGTTAGGGCTGACAAGCCCAAGAATATTCCGCTGTGGGTCGGTCTCGTACTGGTACTCACATCGCTAACGCGTCCTCTCCCTGCGCGCGGGGAGCCGTCGCCAATAGCTGGGGAGCTGGCGGTGTTTGCTGCCGCGTCGCTGACGGAGGCGTTTACTGCTGTCGGCCAGAGGCTGGAGGCCGCACATCTTGGGTTACTAGTGCGGTTCAATTTCGCTGGCTCACAATTGCTCCGTACCCAACTCGAACATGGGGCGCGGGCGGATCTGTTCGCGCCTGCGGATATGACTCAGATGGAGTTGGCGAAGACAGGTGGGCTGGTGCAGGAGCCGACGCCGGTCTTCGCTCGTAATCGCTTGGTGGTCATCGTGCCTGCGACCAACCCGGCTCAGGTCTCGACGTTTCGTGACCTCGCTCGGCCAGGGCTCAAGCTCGACCTCGCCAACGCCAAAGCTCCAGTGGGCAAGTATAGCCGCCAAACCATCTCCTGCGCCGCTGCTGACTACGGCCCAGACTTCGCCCAGCGCGTGCTGGGCAATATCGTCTCGGAAGAAGATAACGTGAAGCAGGTAGTGATGAAGATACAACTCGGCGAAGCTGATGCCGGGATCGTCTACCTCTCAGATGTCACCACGAAGATGCACGGCCAAGTGCTGACCGTACACATCCCTGAGGCTTGCAACCAGCCCGTCACTTACCCCATCGCTCTGACAAAAGCTGCGTCCAATCGCGCTGCCGCCGAGGCGTTCATCGCGTTCGTGCTGTCCGCCGAAGGGCAGGCAATCTTACAGCAGCACGGATTCATCTCTGTTCACTGAAACGGTGCATCAATGGCTTTGCCGAGGAGATACTTGCCGACGAGTTCAGCAACCCGGTCAGGGTGGGCGTTGATGTGAACCTGCATAGCTTGAAAGTCTCGATAGCGGCGCTCGAACGATCCACCTTCGCGTAGGCCGTTCCCGCCTTGCACTTGCAGGAGATGTTGCATGACTTCGCCACACAGGCGCACGGCGACAATGCTGTAGCCGAGTTGACGCAAGTAGTCGGCCTCGGTCGGCGTAATCTCAGCAGCGATGCGCTCGTCAGTTTCCACACAGCCTGCTTCCATAGCTGTCCTTGCAGCCGCCAATGCCGCACCAGCCTGACCGATATGCAGTTGCACGGCTGGGCGCTCGGCCACTTTCACGCCGAAGATCGCCACGCGGTTACTCAGCTCTTCACAAGCTTCGGCGAGCGCAGCCTCAGCAACGCCGATGGTTTGCGCCGCCAGCCATAACACCGAAATCGCCACCCAATCTTCGCGGTAGCGGTGGGCGACCACCTCAGTTGCCGGGTCGCGGAAGTGATAACGGAAGTCCACTTTGAAGGGCCGCAAGAGCGACACTGGCACGACCACATCTTTGTAGTCGATGTGGTCGGTAGCCGAGGCACGCAAACTCATGGCCTTCCAAGTCGGGTCGATGGACACACCAGGGGCATCGGTCCGAACGACGGTAAAGCGCAGGTCCGGCCTCGTGCCGGGCGGCGGCGCAGTCTCCGGCTCCAGCGCGAACAGCACGGCAGCCCACTCGCCATAACGCGACCCGGTGGCGAAGCTGGCACGCCCGTTGAGAATGACGTTGTCGCCATGGCGTCGCCCGCGCACGCTCGTGCCGGCACCACCAGGAAAACTGACCCATTCATGCCCGGCAACGATGCGCTTCAGGGTTTCGATGTCAGCCGGACCAAGCTGGGCGCAGATGAAGTGAAACACGCAGAGGTGGTTCCACAGGCACCACGCAGTCGATGCGCAGCCGCCAGCCACCGCTGCTAACTCGCGGGCCATCGTGAGGATGCTGGCCTCGACGCCGCCGATATTGCGCGTGGCCGACATGCGCATAATGTCCGTCTGCTTGATGGCCTGAATCACGGCAGAATCGACACTGCGGGTGCGATCCGCCTGCTCTGCCTGCGCAGCAATCATCGGCAGCAATGGTTCGCTGACAAGTCCGGTGTGGTGACCAAGGAACTCGTGGACGTAATACACAGCACACTCCTGGGGAAATATCGGCGGCATCCTGGCACTGGTGGAAAACACTGTCAAGGCGGCGAGGAAAGTGCTGAGGGCTGAGTGGTCGAGACTACCAGCCGCCTCCTTCTCCATTCATCAATCATCGTTCAGCATTCATCATTTTCCC
>SYOC01000237.1 GCA_005804965.1 Pseudomonadota bacterium | reverse complement strand
CAGGACTACGCGAACCAGTTCAATAGCTGGGTGGAAGCGTACAACCAGTGGCGACAGACCAGCTCAGATCGGTTCAATGAGCAGTATTCAACCGCCTATCCCCCGGGATAACGATGCCACCATTTGAATATCGCCCGTTTGAAGATCCTTACGTCGGCACCATCAGTGACCTGATGGGCCGTGGCGATGAGGCTCGTGCCAATGCCCTGTTGCGAATTGGGGAGATTCAGGCCCGTGCCGCCCAGGAGCGGGGACAGGCGTGGAGCGGAGCCGTGCAGTCGCTGGGAAATATCACGTCACAAGCTATCTCACAGTACGCTTCCCCAGAGGCTCAGCGTGAGCGTGAGCGTGAAAAGGGCAAGAAGATCCTAAGCGTCCTTGGCAACAAGATGATTGATGGAGGGATGGGGCAACGTGTAGTGCGTGATGGCCTTGAAACCGTGATAGTGCCACCAGATGCTGGAGATCCGTTCTTGGCTCCCTATCGCAACATCTCATTCGGTGGAGGTTCTCGTCCGTCAGTCACGACAGAATCGTCATTCCGTCTTCAGGAACCAAGCGTAGACGGACAAGAGATTGAAAATAACGTCCAAGAAAATGACTTCCTTGGCCGCGCCATTGCTCGGCAAGGCCTCTTCGGTGTAGACAGTGCAGGGTCTGAGATTGCGCCCCCAGATATGCGTGATCGTGCCATGACTGGCAGTTTCGGTACGGTCACGACACGGCAAGCGCCTGACCGCTTGGAGTCCTATCGGGCAGATCCACGACATCGCTATACGACACCAGAGAATACGTACGACGTGAAGCAGGCATATGCCGACCTGGTCAACGGGGGCATTTCGAACGAGGTCGCACTCGAGCTTGTTAAGCAAGGACAGGAAGCGAATCTCATCTTCTCAATGGCCGATGACCTAAAAGAGAAGTACAACAAGTCTCAAGTGGCAATCCGTGGCAGCATCGCCAACCTCATCCTGAAGGCGCATGATGCGAATCCATCGTCGTCGCTAAGCGACGTGGCGCGATCCCTGATGGGGCCAGCAGGCAATCGGATTCCACCTGATCAACTAGAAGCCTTCGAGGTGGCGTTCTTTGGCAAAGAGGTGGCTCAACAGCGGCAACTACTAGAGAGCATGGTCGAGCAGTGGGACGCGCAGGGTCCACGGCAAGAAGTGTCTCTTGGCAGTAGCCTTGTGGGTGTCTCTGGAAGGCCGCAGCGGATCGGCGCACGACCGCAAACAAATGCCGAGCTTGAATCTCAGCAGAATCGGAACGACTACCAAGCGGCCGTAAAGAGGGGATTTACTGGATCGTTCTTGATGTGGGAAGCGATCCAGAAACGCGGACCCGCCAGTCTGGAGCAGCAACTCTTAGAGGCCAGGGCTAACGGAGACGAGGAGGAGTTCAATCGCATTATTGGCGTCGAGAGGTCATTAGCGGAAGCGAGGAAGCAACCGCTTGATCCGGTTATTGCCGCCATAAACCTCTTAACAATGCAAGGGGCAAAGGAACGACTTGAGGTGCTACAGCGCGAGAATAACGCGGCTCGAAGGTTGGCAGAAGTGCGCGCCTCACTGCCGAGTGGGTTCGATGCGGCGTTTGGTCGCGCCACGCTTGGGATGCCTGCTACTCGACGGGAAAACTTTTATAATACATTGGCTGACATCTCCGCTCGTGGCGACGAGAGAGAGTTGACCTCGTTTCTTCGTCAGGCGGCACTGGAGGGAGCGCCGGTCGAGCAACGGCGCACCCTTGAAGCCAGAATGGACGGGATTAAAATACTTGAAGAGGTGCTGGCCGATTTGCAGGCGCTGAAAAATCGTGGAGTCTCCACGAATGTGTTCACTGGCGGCCTTGAGAGCTTGGCGAATGCAGTGGGCGCGACCAATAACACTCAGTTGGCGGCTATCGTCACACGCATTCGTGAGAACCAGATCATCTACCGGCAGGCGATTTCAGGCGCGGCCTTCAGCAAGGAAGAGTCGAGGGATTACGAACAGATTATGCCGAGCTTTATGAATACGTTCGAACTGAATGAAACGCGCATCAAGGCGTTGCTCGATTCGTGGGGTACGAGGGAGCAGAACTTCTGGAATCGGAAGCTGGGCGAGGGCTGGGGGACACGGATCATGACCGAGCTGCGCGATCTGTCGGCCTTTGACGAATTGGAAAAACAGTAGCGCGAAGCTTGGAAAACAACTGCTGATAAAAGACGGTCACGATGCCACAGACAAGTCAAGCATTCCCATCTCGGCTCAAGACGATCCCACCGGAATGGGACTTGGCCCGCGTAATAGATTTTGTGGCCGATCCGCGTGCGACACCAGAGGTGCGTGATCGGTATGATGCAAAGTCACAAGAGCTGTTCCGTCGTGCCGATGCCCAGCTACGGGCCGACATAGAGAAAAACCGCGAGATGGCTATGGCGCCGAAGCCACTCAGTGACCGCGCCTGGGACGTGGCCAAGTCTGGCGTCAATGCTGTCAGCGAAACGATTGATTGGGCGGCACCAACCGTTTTACGAGTGGGAACACCGCTAGCGGCTGGCGTACTTGGTAGCGCATTGCCGGTAGTCGGGACAATAGCTGCGTATGCTGGCGGTGCAGCATTGGGAGAAACGCTTGCACAGGCATGGGAGAACGCAGGCGACGACGGCGCTGGACTGTCGCTCTCTCAGATTGGTTCGGCAAGCGCTTTGGCGGTGCTTCCAGGTGGTCGTATGGTGAATTGGGCAGCAAAGCCATTCATCAATGCCGCCATGAAGAACCCGAAGATTGCGTCTGGTGTTGCACGTATTGCACAGACCGGGAATTGGCAAGCGCTAGAGCAGTTCTTTGCTGATAACGGCGCAGAAACTGCCGCGCAAGAACTACGGAAGGCGCTTCCACGGGCGGCGGCGCGGGCGGCTGCATTCGGAGCCGTCGATGCGCCCGTTCAAGGCGCGTTTGAACGGGCGTGGACAGGGAAAGGCACCACGGCTCGGGACAT
>SYOC01000236.1 GCA_005804965.1 Pseudomonadota bacterium | reverse complement strand
GGGTCCATCCCTCTAAGGTCTTCATCTCTTCGTCGCTGAGCTGAAATTTCGCGGACTTTCGGCGCATGACTCAACATACAGTAGTACCAGAACTAATGCAACTAGACACTAGGCTCTACTACGGCATCCCCCACTCCGCCGGAACCGTCGTAGCTACTCCTGATCCCTGGGAACGATGAAATGTCCGTCTCCCAGCGGAATAAGACCGTCCGGCAGCCGCCCGACGTCGACAGGTATAGCATCTCGAGGAATTTCGTCCACGTTTCGAAGGATCAAATTTCCCTGCTGGTAGACCACGGTTGTCGGTATCGGCAGGACCTTTCGAGGCAGCGGATCATCCTTCAGCACCTGAACTCTCGTGAACTGAGCAAGCCGGTACAAGGCAAGCGGCCCGCCGTAGTGGCGCCAATCAAACGCCTTCTCGTGCAGATCTGTCGTGTCTAGCCGGATGATGTCCGCAATCTCGAACACCGTGCCACGGCAGTCTGGATCAATCGACCAGATTGGTGCGAACGGAGCGTGTGCGAAGGCATTCCGGATCAGGCGCGCGGTCTGATAGGCTGCGCGGACTTCAGAATCGCTGGGTGCTTTGGGGTCAGCCACAACAGTTCGAATAGCGTCCTTCACTGCTACGGCCATCAGATACGTTGCAGAGAGTTGGAGAAAATGGGCTGCATAGTCGGCCCGATCCGGTCGAAGGGCAACCTCCCCGTACCGCACCGATTGATTTCCGTGAGTCCACGTCACGGGAAGATCTATTGGCTGAGTCCCTAAGGATGCCGCCAAACGGACTGCTGAGGCCAGTCTGAACTGAAGCTCGGCGGTGAAGAGCAGCCCAATATGTTTTTCCGATTCGGTCATGTTGTTGTGTCCATGCCGTGGCTATGCCGACCGCCGAATCGGTATGAAACGGATCTCGACCCGCTGATTCAAAGCGCCCGCGATTCTGCGCAACATTGCCAGCGAGTGGCCTTCGTAATCGGCATCCTCCAGGCGGCAGATGACCGATGCCGTGGTGCCGATGAGCCTGGCAAGCTGAGTTTGGGTGAGGGCCGCAGCCGCCCTCAGTTCATGAATTTTGCATGAGATCTCTTCGTTGGCGCGCGCCTCTTCCAGGTTCTTCAGCCGGGCCGGTTTACCTTCGTAGAACCGGCGGTAAAGGATCTCCACCGCATCGCGAGCCGGTTTCAACGTCTTTGCCATGTCAAGCCTCCTCATAAGTGTGCTTTGCCGGATTCGCCTCAAACCGCTTCTTGCGCTCGACGGCGTGATCGATCTCCTTCGGCGGAACCACCCGCTCTTTCACCAGCCCGTGCGAAACGACGGCCGCCATTGCGCCGTGGAAGAAGTACAGTATCCGGTGGTGAACGCCTCCCAGGCTGACGCGCAGTTCGTAGATCCCATCGCGCAGGAAGTCTGCTTCGGGCCGCCGCAACTCGTGTCCCATCTCGCGCAATCGTTCCAACCGGAGGTAGCACTTGTCCTGCACCTTCGCCGGCAATTCGTCGAACCACTCCACGAACGGGCATGATCGTCTTCCTCCCGGTAGAGGGCGACCCTGGTCTTAGGCACTCCATCCCAGTCTATTCGCAATATTGCGAAAGTGCAAATTGGTGTCAGGGATTCTCGTAGCGCTGGCCGTAGCTCTAACCTCACAATCCCGAGAGCGGTCAGCGCTGCACATGGGCATGATCCTTATAGAGAAATCTATTGTTGCCTGCTCCAGCAGACGACAATCAGGACAGCCTGCAACCGCGCGCGCGAAGGCAAGCAGCGTGCCGGTTGTGTTGTGGCGTCCATCGGCGTCCAAGCCGCCTCGTGCTAAGTCATTTGTTTTGCCCGAGAATCTCCGCAAGTGCTTGGTATTTCTTAAATGGCATGGAAGAGGTCGACGGTTCGAACCCGTCCAGGTCCACCAAAACTTCTCAACGACTTAGCGCCCACCCGTTGCCTCTGTCGCCCTCGCTGGAGTCCATTTGGAGTCTAAATTTGGACGCCACGCCGCGGTCGTCAAGCCTTCCAGCCCCTGAATAGCATGTAGAATTGAATTCGTGGAAGTCACAAGCGCATACCTCTACACGGAGAACACGCTGCCCCAGATTTTGGAAGCCATGCAACGGGTGTAGGTGCCGCCGAAGTTTACGAACCCGTTTCTTCAAGCGCTCGGCTTCAAGAGTACCAACGATAGGGCATTCATCAATGTGTGGAAAGGGCTTGGCTTCCTTGATGGGAGTTCCACGCCGACCGAGCATTACAAAGCGTTTCGGGACAAGGCCATTGCAAAGGGTGTCCTGGCTCGTCAGATCCGACTAGCATACAAGGGACTTTTTGGCGTCGATGAGAACGCCCAGAATTTAACCGCTGAAGTCATCAAGGGCAAACTTGCGACTCTGACTGGGAAGGATGACACAGTCCCCAAGAAGATGGTAGCCACCTTCAAAGCCCTATGCAAAGAAGCTGACTTCGCGGCCGCCGACAATTTGCCGAAGAAGACCGCGTCACCCGAGGACGCGGCGCAGGCAGCGGCTGAAGTAGTGGTGGAGTCACCCGCGCTCGATCAGGTGACTCCGCGATTGCCAGGATTGGCGTTCTCCCATATACGATCAACATCAATCTCCCAGCCACCCGCGATGTCGCCGTCTATGATGCGATTTTTATGAGTATTCGGGAGCATCTTCTGTGAGTAGCAGTGACCTTCAGGCCGGTTTCTCCTCCCGCGTTTTTAAGGGCCTTCTGCTGAGCGAAGACGTGGCGCGGATGGAAGAGCAGGGAGAGCTCCTTCGCCCGGAGAGTGCGACAACTCAGCCACTATTCGGGAACTTCGAGAGGTACTTTTCAAGCGATCTCCGGGGGAGAGCGCAGAAGATGACATCCGCGTACTGCTTGTTCTAGTGCTTTGAGAACGAAGTTCGCGTGCTGGTCGCACAACGTCTTTTTGAACGCAAAGGTGCCAACTGGTGGGGAGAAGCAGTGCCCGCCAACGTGCGCAAACGGGTCGAAAACAAGAAGGCTGAGATTGAGAGCAATAAGTGGCATCAGGCGATGATCGGGGCAGACATCAACCATACCCTTTTCGGTGATCTCTCCTCGATCATGTTTGCTCAGTGGGAAGAGTTTGAAGAGCTGTTCCCAGATCAGCATTGGGTGCAGGTGCGGTTGAACGAATTAGAGCGGTCGCGCAATGTTATCGCTCACGGAAACGAATTGCCAGACTCCGAAATCGAACGCTTGGAACAGTACCTAAGTGATTGGGTACGGCAAGTGCCTTAACGGCAGGCAAGAGGTGGCTCCGACGCCAGCCTGAGGCTCAGCCGAACAGTTCACTGCGTGAGCCCAGCCGCGCCAGACGTAAAGTATCGGTGCCGAGCTTATTGTAGATCAGCAGCAAGTCGGGCTTTATGTGGCATTCGCGGTAGCCCGCTCAATCGCCGCTCAACCCGTGGTCCCGGTTCTTGTTCGGTAAGACTTGATCGGACGCCAGTCGCGCGACGACGGTTGACACAAGCGAATCCAAATCATTGCGGTGGCGCGGTGCGGCCTTCGCACGCTTGAAGTCACGTTTGAACGCCGAGGACCGTTCAATCGTCCTCATTCAGGTCCGCCATCAGTGCAGCCGTACTGGTGAAGCGCTTGCCTTTCCCCGCCTCAAGCTCGGCAATCGCCTTGCGCGTAGTCGCATTTGGAGCCTTCACCTCGAAGGGTAAACGACGCTCATCCACCACACGCAACATGAGCAGGCGGATCGCATCCGAAATGGACAGTCCCATGGCGGCGAGAGCATCACTGGCGCGTTCCTTCGTAGCGGTGTCGATGCGAGCGCGAACGTAGGTGTCCGCAGTCTTCATGTTGAGCCTCCCTTGAATTCGATCCCTCACGCCTCATTGTAGTCACAATGCGACTACTAAGTAAATCGCCTCTCTCCAGCCGGATCGCTGGCCGCCCGTCGAGAAGGGAACGCGCGATACAGACGCTGTCGAGGAACTGTTGCCGGAAGGCGAAGGGGAGCGGGAGGAGAATCAAAAAAGGCAATGCAGGCGAAGCCACAAAGCCTCCGACCCCATGGTAGCAGAGCCGTCCGACGGTAAGGCATTCTCGTACCCATAGCCGCACCCCAAGTCGCGACCTCGACGCCCCTTCCCGTTCCACATGGGCATCTCCTTATATCGAAATCATTTGTTGTCTGCTCCAGCAGACAACAACCACCGCAGCCTGCAACCGCGCGCGTAAGAGCACGCCACAGGCCACTCCCCGGTGTGGAGTCGCGGAGAATGACGCCCATGGCGTCCACTGGCGTCCAAGTCGCCTCTTGCTAAGTCTTTTGTTTAGCATTACAATGCCTGCAAGTCATTGATATTTCTTAAATGGCATGGAAGAGGTCGACGGTTCGAACCCGTCCAGGTCCACCAAACTTTTCAAACACTTACGGGCCTCGACCCGCCAAACTCCTCGCCCGTGGAGTCCAAAAGCGAAAACCTCCGTCACTGTTCGCTTTCTTTCGAGCCCGCAGGAGCAAATCGCGGGTGGTTATGTGAAACCATCCTGCGGCCGGAAGAAATATCTGAAGGCGATCTGGCGCTCCAGAAGGACGGCGGCAACCCCGTCGAGACACATCCGCCGGTTGGGCACGTGGTACAGCTTCCTGCAAAGCCTCGACAGCGGAAAGCGCCGCTGGAAGCTTCGCCGAGTTGTTGGGCGAGACTACGAAGGCAAGCCACGTAGCGTCCCTGGGGAGCGGATTCCCAGTTCCCTCAAAGCCGGCCCCAACTGCGTCAACCGGTCCGCCTCGCGCCGTTTCTCGCAGTTCTCTCGGGCGGGTCCTCTCTGTGGCCGAAGGGCGCACGGTAGGCAGCTTGAACAGATTCTGGCAGCAACTCACCGAAGATCAGTTGAGCGCGGTCCGGTCGGTGGCGATAGACATGTTTCTTCCACCCGCAGGCACCTGCCCGGGGCGGACGCAAGTCATGTTCGACAAGTTAAGTTCCACATCGCCAAACACCTGTCGGAAGCGGTGGACCAGTGAGCCGCCAGGAACAGCGTCAATTAAGCGCCGCCGGCGACCGCCGCCTCGCCGGGGTTTCGCTATGACTGGCTCCGCAATCCATCCAAGATGGAGCCAAAGGACCGCAGGGTGTTCGCTGTCCTGCGCAACGGCAGTTTGAAACTGCTCGGGCCTGGGCTCTCAAGTAAACGAAGATGGCCTTTTTCCACTACGCCTATGAACGCCCAGCGAGGAAACACTTCCGCTAGTGGCAGAATTGGGCCGCCCGCCGCCTGGCTCCCATGATCGAAAAAGCCCGGATGCTCAGCGCCGCTTCGACAACATCGTCACCTACTTGAAGCACTGCGTCACCAACGCCGCCAGCGAAT
>SYOC01000235.1 GCA_005804965.1 Pseudomonadota bacterium | reverse complement strand
GAAGCCAGGCGCAACGACATGGCCTTCTGCATCAATCACTTCATCTGCCGGCCCGCTGACTTTGCCGATCGACGTGATGCGGCCACCCTTGATACCGACATCGGCTCGATAGCGCGGCAAGCCCGAGCCGTCGACGATAGTGCCTCCGCGAATAATTACATCGTATGACATTGTTTTTCCTCCTTTCTATTTTCCGGGGTTTTCGACAGCTCTCAGAGCGCAGCGACAGTCTCCACGCGGCGATCCTCCTCAAAAGCGAACCCTTCGTAGCCGTTGGCGGCAACTTCGTTGATGCGCTGGAAGTAGAGCGGACCTCCCAAATGCACACAGAACTGGCGCGGCTTCCCGGGAATGTTGGCTCCCGTGTACCAGGAGTCGGTGAGGGGATAGAGCGTTGTGTTCGCGAGGTCGGTGATCTCACGATCCCAGATCTTCTCAGCGTCAACAGTCGCTTCGATGGCACCCAGACCCTGTTCGCGTAGGTGGCGCACGCAGTCGCCAATCCACGCCGACTCGCGTTCGGCACCTAACGGCATATTGTACAGCACTGAGGGCGACCCAGGCCCATGGATCATAAAGAGGTTAGGGAAGTCGGCAACCATGAGACCAAGATAGGTGTCGAAGCGTGTGCTCCACTTCTCTTTCAGGCTGACGCCACCGCGCCCCTTGGGGTTAAGGCGCAACAAAGTGCCAGTGATGGCGTCAAAGCCAGTTGCTAGTACGAGCATATCGAGGGGGTGGTCACCTGTGGCAGTGCGTACGCCGGTAGGCGTAATCTCCTGAATCGGATCCTCACGCAAGTCCACCAATGTCACATTGTCACGGTTGAAGGTTTCATAGTAGCCATTGTCGAGGAGCTGGCGCTTGGTCCCCAGGTAGTACTCAGGCATCAGCTTCGCGGCGGTCTTGGGGTCGCGCACCACCTCGCCGATCTTACCACGGACAAAGTCAGCCAGGGTGCGATTCGCCTCTTTATCGGTAAGGAGGTCAGCATAGCTGCTGAACAGGAGGTGGAAGCCGCCTTTCTGCCAGAGATCTTCATAGAGTGCCTGCCGGCGCTCGGGAGTATCCTCGCGAGCCAAACGCTCGCTGAACTTGAACGGCATGCCTACGGGGTTGGTATTCAACTGGGCACGGATAGCCTCCCAGTTTTCACGGGCGTGCTGCATCAGCTCGGGTTCGAGGGCACGGTTACGAGCCGGGATGCTGTATTGCGGTGTCCGCTGGAACACTGTCAGGTGCGCGGCCTCGCTGGCGATCTCGGGAACGGCCTGCACCCCGGAGGAGCCGGTGCCGATAACACCGACACGCTTCCCGACAAAGGAGACAGGCGTCTGCGGCCAGCGGCCAGTGTGATAGCACTCGCCAGCAAAAGTATTGATCCCGGGAATGTCGGGCGTATTAGGCGCAGAGAGGGTGCCAACTGCGCAGACCAGAAACTGGCAGGAGATGCGCTCACCCGCGTTGGTCTCGACCGTCCAGCGCTGCGCTACTTCGTCGTAGCTGGCATCGCGTATCCAGGTTTCAAGCTGGATGTCACGGCGCAGGTCAAGCCGGTCGGCGACATACTCCAGATATTCGAGGACGGACTCTTGACTGGGTTGTGTCTCAGCCCAATCCCACTCCTTTACGAGATCTTCCGAGAATGTGTAGCAGTAAAAAGGGCTGCCGGGACCATCGACCCGCGCCCCGGGGTAGCGATTCCACCACCACGTGCCGCCCACACCGGTCGCGCCGTCGTAGACGCGCACCGAGAGGCCCATCTCGCGCAGGTGGTGCAGAGCGTACAAGCCGCCGACGCCCGCCCCAATAACCACCGCATCATAAGACTTGATCGGCCCCCGAGCGGTGGCCGTCGTTTGTTGCATATTAGTCATCTTCTTCCTCCTTCGTTTGTCTTTCATTCTTCTTTTCATTTATCCGCGCTGGCCGCCCTTGTCAGGTGACCAGCGGTAAATCTTCGTAAGGCTCCCACCCATGAGCGCGGCCCGCTCTGTCGGCGAGAGCTGGTCTGTGACCCGAAACGCCTCCACGCCTTGCTCGTAGGTCAACAAGCTGACGGCCCGGGTCCAGTCAGTGCCCCACAAACAACGCTCGAAGCCGAACGCCTTGAAAATCTGCCCCAGGGGTTCCCAAATGTCCAGGTACGGGAAAGGCTGGTGGGACAGAGTGCAGGCACCAGAAATCTTAATAGCCACGTTGTTGCAGGCCGCAAGAGATAGCACCGCAGGGAGATCAGCAAACGGGTCTGGCGGCGGCGGCGGCGCAAAGGGCTGCGTCAGCCCGACATGATCGATCACCACTTGAGTGTTGGGGTGACGGCGAGCCAGATCTTGGACAAGCGCCAGCTGGCCCCAGCCCAACACGTTCACCGGAATCCCAGCCTGAGCACCAGCCGCAAAGATACGATTAAGCCCGGGGTCGTCTGCTGTGTACGAGCGCGACACGAGCATGAGGCGGGCACCCACCACTCCCGGCGTCCGCGCCCACTCAGCAATTTCCTCTGCCACCGCTTCCGAGCGCGGGTCGAAGGGCTTGATCAAACCGAACCGGCCCGGATATTTCGCATACACTTCGAGGGCATAGCTGGCGTCGTAGCGATAGAGCGTAAAAGGCGACACCAACAATGCCCCATCGACGCCGACGGCATCCATTGCTGCCACCATGTCGTCGCCGGCGACCTCGGCCGGCCCCGTCAGGAAGTTGCGCCACGGGCGTTCGGGACGATCACGCTCGTAGGCATGCACTTGAGAGTCAATGGTGAGAGTCTGCATTGCCATTATTGTACCTCATCCTAATCCATTTGAGCGGTGGTAGTGGTAGCGTCATTCCGGGCGAGCAGCGCGAGACCCGGAATCCAGAAGGCAGAACTACAGGCCAATGCTTTATGCTTCTGGATGCCAGCTTTCGCTGGCATGACGAAATCATACCCATCAGAATTATGAACCAGAGAATCATGAACCAGGATCATTCCGATGCCTTCGTGAGATGCATGCCAAGCAGCTCGTGGGCAATGTGGAACCCGAGATCATCGACCAGCCGTCGCTTCCATTGCCGCCGCAGCACCGCACTGGTCATGCGGCGAATGGCACGCGGCTTCTGCATAATCTTCTCGGCAATCTCCCAGGCCCGTGGCAGGAGCCGGTCGAGCGAGAGCACCTCGTTGACCAGCCCCATCTCCTTGGCCACCTGCGCGGTGATTTTGTCGCTGGTGTACAGGTAGTACGCCGCACGCTTCAGCCCCATCAACTCCTGGAACGTGAGGCCCTGGCCATCCCCAGGTACCAAGTTAAACTTGAAGTGCGGATCAAACAGCTCCGCGTGCTCGGCGCACAGGGTGATGTCACACAGCAGAGCAAATTCGGTGTGCAACCCCGAGCCATTGATACAAGCAATTGTAGGGATGTCGATATTGAAGATGAACGCCTCCAACAGTTTGGTCGCGTCAGAGTAGATTTGATCGTAGAACGCATCCGCCGGCATGTCGTGTAACGGCTGCGAGGCGAATTGCGGATCGAACCCGGCGATCCACTTATCCCCCGAGCCACTGAAGATCAGCACCTCGTTGTCGGGATCATTACCGATGTCGAGCCAGAGTTGCGACCACGCATTGTGAATAGGGAGACCGTACATAACAGGTCCTCCCTGAGTGTGCATCAGCACTTGCAAGATGCCGTTACGGCGTTCCAGCTTAAAGTATGTGGCGTATTTCTCCCGGTAGTCCTCGAACCGGGGCCGGCTTACGAACCCCATGCGTTGTTCGCTCGCGCGGGCGTTGGGCCGTTCGTCCGTGTGCGTGCTCATGTGTCGCTCCTCCTTATTTGAGCAAAAGCGCTGTCAGACAGCCATGACTTCTCGCCCCACTGTCACGACTGACTTTACCAATCATGCCAAATATTGAAAGACCGAGGGGCGAAAGAAAGATTCCGCGTCCGCCCTCCCCAATTGACCACGACATCACCGTGTGATGACTATCCAAAGGAAGAGAGGACATACCAACCTACTGGCAGGGAAATGGTACGCCAGGGAAGGACGGAAATCATGGGAACACAGCGCATTGAGGAGCTTCGTAGCCAGCTTGCACAAAAACAACGGGAAATGGACGAGCTACTGGAGCGCAGCGAAACGCTGCACCCCAGTGCCTACGGGGCGCTGCAAGGGCAGTTGGAAGAAGAACTTGAGAAACTCCAGGCTGAACTCAATAGCTTGGCCCCATCGGCAGAATAACCAGGGAATCGTAGCGGCTGAGCAAGAAGAGCAGAGATGCCATTCCGTTCGTCGTTCAGTCAGAGTCCTTGGAGAGTCCTTGCCACTCCGCGCCCTGTATGCCACGGTAGGTCATCTTGACTAGGGGGTATGCTATGGATCAGCTCAAAACCAGCGAGAACTATGTTGTGACAGTGAGAGAGAAAGGGCCATCAGCCTACGTGCCGCCCCTCCAACTCACAGTAGGACAGCCACCCCCGATCGCAGCGAATGGCGGGCTATCCTACATGTCGTTCGATCGGAACGGGGATGCAGGAACTGTGGCAGCGACAGAGGCAGCGCTCCGTCAGATTGCTGAGGGAGAAGGACAGGCCGTCATCGACATGATCGACAACGCTCCTCCTGGTCCGATCAAGACCAAGTGGGGCGTCGGGTTTCGCAGTTCCGCAGAGTGCCTGGACTATATTCGGACGCACAACATCACAGCCCCTGAAGGTGGCGTCGCACTGCCGCTGCGCTACTCCATCTACGAGCAGCCGTCCTACTCCATCGTCTCGTCCAACACCCTGTGGCGCGACCCAGCGCGTGCGGCGGATGCCGCAGCGTTGCGCAAAGAGGAACAGGACACCGGGCGGCGCGGCCTCTATTTTCCCCAGATATTGCGCGACGCGCGACGCATCGCGGAGTACTATCCTGGTCTCTCGCCCTACAGCCCCGCATGTATGGACAAGCTTGGCGTGTCGCTGGCGCATTGCGAGTCCAAGTGCCGGAACTTTTATGACGCGGCCGAGGTGGAGCGCGTGTTCTACCCGGAGATGGAGAAGCTGCTCTTAGAGTTTTTCCCAGACGCGACGGATGCCCTTGTGTACAACCACGACGTATTTGACAAGGACTACAAGGGCGATCGTACAGAGGACCAGGCTAACAAGAACCCTGGGGTAAACGCTACGTACGCCTACATCGTGCATAACGACCTGAACGACAACAGTGGCCGCGTGCGTTGCCGCGAATTGCTCACAAAGAACCTACGGAACTTCGGGCGCGAGCAACATTACACCGAGGCGCAGGCCGACGCCAAGATGTCACGCCGCTTCGTGTCGATTAACCTCGCCAAACCGATGGAGACAGTGCAACAGAACCCCTTCGTGCTCTGTGCGTGGCCCTCGTTTGCCGATCAACCCTACATTACCAACTACCGCGTCTATGACGACCGCGTCGGCGAGACCACCCGCTTCACCTATCGCCCCAACCACGAGTGGTACTGGTTCCCGCAGCAGAAGTCCACTGAAGTCTCGATGCTCAAGTGCTATGACTCGATCACCGACGGCTCCGTCTCGCGTTGGTCGTTCCATTCAGCCTGCATCGACCCCACCGCGCCCGAGGACGCCCCCTGCCGCAAGAATGTCGTGGTCCGCGCCTTTATCTTCTTTTAAGTCCTGGATACAAGAATGACCCAGCGAGTGGCTTTGCTAGCGAAGAAGCCACTCAGCTCGCTCTCATGCTACAACAAGCGGTGCCGCGACCGCTTGTCTGCTGTTGCCGACGGACGCTATGATCTGGCGGGCACAACACAAGGAGGCAGGCATGACACAATCCGTAGCACCGACGACCGACCATGAAGCCAGTGTGGGCCGGCTGAACTATCTCGATTCCTCGGTACCCAGCTCACTCTATCGTAATGGCAAGATGCTCCTGCGGCGCAACGCGGACGGGAGCGACTCGGAAATGCACGGGGTCGTCTACGACGAGCGCCAAGTCACAGTCCACAACGCTCGACTGCTCGCGGGGGAGCAACGTCGCACGGTCGAGAAAAATGGCTTTGAGTTATGTTTTCGCCCGCTGGCGCATCCAAACCTCGACTTTCTTGACCACCAAGACGTCATTCACAATTACTACAGTGAATGTGAACAGTTGCTGCAAGAAGTCACGGGAGCTGCACGGGTGGTGGCCTTTGACCACAATGTCCGGTCGACAGACGGGAAACAACGCAAGCAACGCATTCGTGGCGGGCAGGAAGTGCAAGGTCCAGCACGTATCACCCATGGCGATTATACCCTCACCAGCGCACCGGAACGGTTGCAACGCTTGGCACAGGAACCGTGTGAGAATGATACGCGGCGTTCGACCCTTGCGCCGGGCGCATCCTTGCTCGACCTAGCGGAGGTCGAGCGGGCAGTTGGCGAACATGGTCGCTTCGCCATCATTAACGTGTGGCGCAACATTGCGGCTGAGCCGGTCGCAACCCATGCCCTGGCCTTGTGTGATGCGCAAACGGTGACTCCGCACGACCTCAGCGTGTTTGAATTACACTATGCCGACCGGGTCGGCGAGAACTATTTCTCGAAACCGGCCCCTGGGCATACCTGGTACTACTACCCGGCCATGACGCGTGACGAAGCCGTCCTCATCAAACAATGGGACTCGGCTGGCCCCCTTGCCCAATCCAAGGGTCAGCGGCCCGACAGCACCGACCCCGAAGCGCCATGCACATTCAGTTTTCATACCGCTTTCGACGATGTTGCCACTCCGCCCGATGCGCCAGCCCGCTGGAGCATTGAGGTCCGCTGCGTCGTTATTTACCGGTAATAAGGAGGAAAATGTATGACTCTCACAATTACTCCAACGGAAGCTACACTTGGTGCCATCGTCACAGGCGTCAACCTCGCCAACTTGGACGACGCGACATGGGCTGACATCGAACGAGCCTTCCATGCCCATGCCGTGCTGATCTTTCCCGGCCAGCATCTGAGCGAAACCGCACAGATCGAGTTTGGTCGCCACTTCGGTGCTATCGAACACTTGGTGGCTGACCGCGAGATCGTGCCCATCAGCAATCAACGCCCCGACGGGACGCTCATGAATGACGACGAGTCCGGCATGCAACTTCTGCGCGGTAACGAAGGCTGGCATACCGACAGCTCCTACATGCCGCTCGCAGCCAAAGCCTCGGTCTTGTCAGCGCGTGTTGTTCCCTCGGCCGGTGGACAGACCGAATGGGCAGACATGCGTGCTGCTTACGACGCGCTCGACGAGGTGACCAAAGCACGTATCGCCACGCTCTCGGCTTATCATTCGTTGTACTATTCACAGGGCCGCATCGGCCACAAGGCCGAGCGCGGGTCGAGCTACGGATTCCACACCCACGAGACGCCGCTACGTCCCTTAGTGAAGGTGCATCCGGTGACGGGCCGCAAGTCGCTGTTCATCGGTCGCCACGCCTATGGCATTCCCGGTCTTACGCCGGAAGAGTCAGAAAGACTACTTGAGAGCCTCGTCACTTTCGCGTGTCAGGCACCACGCACGTACGCCCACGCGTGGCAGCCTGGTGATGTGGTGGTGTGGGACAACCGCTGCGTATTACACCGCGCTCGTCCGTTCGATCATCGCGAAGCCCGGGTCATGAAGCACACCCGTGTCGCGGGCGAGCCAGCCTCCGAGTGGGCTGGTCAGAGTGTTAGCCTCAATGAATCCGCGATGGCGTAAGGCAGTCACAGGCGCGTAGCCAGTGTCTCAAAAGGGCCGGCTGCGCGGCACGGGTCTCCTGACCGCGCGGCTGCTCTCGCATGAAGGAACCGAGGCCGTCATTCCCGCGCAAGCGGGAATCCAGGTTGTTGTCCCTTGGATTCCGGGTCTCGCGGTGCTCGCCCGGAATGACGGGCTGCCGCGAGTATCCGGCACGGTTTAAGCGGTTTGTTTCTGAGCAGCGCAGCGAAGCAATCTTTGCCCGAAAAAGAGATTGCTTCGTCGCCTGTCGCTCCTCGCAATGCCACCCTCCCCTGAGTTTGCACCCACGTTCTTAGCCATAATGGCGTTGCGAACGCAGGCTTCGACTTCGCTTTGAGAGTAGGGTATTGGCTGCTGGGTGTTAGAGACTTTTGCCTTTTGATTTTTGCCTTCTCTTCTTTCCCCTACTGCCCACTCCTCGTTGCCTGTTGCCTCGCCTTCTGCAGCAGCAGCTCGCCTTTGAGGCGGTACAGCTCGGCTTCGTACCAGCGCTCCCCAGTCTCGGCGATATACGCTTCCGCTTCGGCAATAGTGGCAAGTCCCTTTTCTGTTTGGCCCAGCAATTCATAAGCATGCGCCAGCATGAGTAGAAAAACCGAGCCATAGATTCTGGTGCCTATGGCTTGTAAGGCACTCCATCCTTGTTGTAGCACCGCCAACCCATCTTTGTGCCCCTGCTCGGTCAATGCTGCACCTTTGAACATAGTACCGAGAGCAATCGTCATGACCTGTTCTGTCGCCGTGGCAAACGCCAGGATCGGCTCTATCCGCTCCCACGCAAGAACAGGCTCTCGTCGTAAGCTATGCACCCAAGGAAGCATAACAGCTCCTAACGCTCGGCTTGGCGGATGAGAAAGGCTTTGCGCTAATCTCCTCTCCATGTGTCTTGGGCTTGTCTGAGGGTGTGGTCGGGATAGCCGAGAAACCACGCGGAGAGCGCACTATAGCCGCCAAACACAATGCCCGAGTCTAAACCAAAGCGGAAACTCAGGCTGCTGTACCGTGCGGGATCATATTGCGCGAGCCTCTGTTCGCAATACTCTCGCGCCTGGGCAAGTTCTCCCATCTGCGCGAGAAATGCTCCACGCGCCGCTTCTGCGAGAAAGCGTAATCCCGAATCTTGGGCGAGATTGGCGAGACGGAGACAGCGCTCCGCTAACTCCACAGCAGTCCGGTACTCACTACGATTCCCATAGTACATCGTCAGGCCGAACAACGCCGGAAAGATCTGGGGAGTCTCTTCAAGGTGTTGACTGAGATCCAAGGCCCGTGAGAATGCCTGCTTGACCTCGGGAGCCGCCCAGCCTTTGGTGGTCATAAAAGGCACGCCGAGCAGCGTTTGCAGCCCAAGTTCGAGCTGTATCCGTTCTGGCGTCTCCGGCAGCGTGGCGAGCAGTGTGAGTCCTGTCGTCAGGTAGCGAATCGCTTCGGCATTTGCCGACTGGGCAATCGCTCCTTGTCCCGCCGCTTGCCAATACGGAATCGCCTGCTCGATCAATCCAGCCTCGGTGTAATGGTGGGCAAACACCTCCGGTTGGGTGGCTCTGGTGTCGGGAAACCGTTCTTCCAAGACCTGGGCAATTTGCCGGTGATAGTGCTGACGGGTGCTCTTGAGCAGCGACTCATACGCGGTGTCTTGAATCAAGGCGTGCTTGAAGAAGTAGCGAGCCTGCTCCCTGATGCCGCGTTGGTAGAGAATTTCTGTTTCGACCAGTTTTGCCACTGCGTTCGACAGCTCAGTTTCACTGACCGGAGCAATCGCTTGTAATAGCTCATACGAAAACTCCCGCCCTAGCGTCGCACCGATCTGCGCGATCTCTTTGGCGGCCCCTAGCCGATCCAGCCGCTCCATCAAGGCATCGTGTAACGTCGCCGGAATAGTTTGGAGAGGCGCACGGCCATGTTCCCCTGCATTCTCGACGATGCTTTTGGTCAACTCCTCGACAAACAGCGGCACTCCGTCGGTCTTGAGCCGAATCTGCTCAATCACGTCGGGAGCAAGCTGTTGACCCGCCGCCTGCGTAATCATCGTCTCGACGTGTTTCTTGCCTAAACGGTTCAACACCAGTTGCGAGACATGCGAACGTAGCTTCCACGGCGGCACGAACTCGGGCCGGAACGTCAGCACCAACAGCAGCTTGGTCGTCGGAAGCTGTTCAATCAGCAGAGACAGAAACTCCAACGACGACGGATCGGCCCAGTGCAGATCTTCCCACACCGATACCGTTGCTTGCCGTTCAGCTTGCGCGGCCAAGAGTTGCAGCAACGCTTAGAAGGTCCGTTCTTTTTGCTGCTGCGGCATAAGCGCAAGCGGTGGATAGGTCGCTGGTATGGGGAGCGAGAGCAGCGCCGTGAACAACGGCAGGCGGTCTTGCATCTCATAGAGAGCGAGCACCCGTTCCACTTTCTCCACGTTGGCAGCGTCGGCGTCGTGTCGCGTCAACAACAGCGTCCGCTGCATCCCCTCAATTAAGGGATAGAGCGCACTGTGCCTGATGATAGGGTGAGCAGCGCGACTCGAAGAGTAAGGAGCCTTCGCTGGTGACCTGTTCTTTCAAGGTGGCGGCGAGTCGCGATTTCCCGATGCCAGGCTCGCCACTCAACAACACCGCCTGGCCACGTCCTTCTTTGGCTTGCTCCCAGCGGTCCAGCAACAGACCAACCTCCCGCTCGCGGCCAATGAGCGCCGTCGCATGGCCTGTTTCAAGGGCAGCACTCTGCCGCTCGCCTTGCACGTGATAGACGGCAATCGGGGTGGCAATGCCTTTAAGGAGATGCGAACCAAAAGGCTGACTCTCGAACTGCCCACCAACCAACCGCTGGGTCGCGGCACTGATGAGCATGGTATTCGGCTCTGCCAAGCCTTGGAGTCGGGCAGCAATGTTGGGCGTCTCACCGAGGGCAAGCTGTTCCGTGCGTCCGCTCGCCCCCATTTCGCCAATAACGACGAGGCCGGTGTGAATGCCGAGCCGGACTTGCAATGCCGAATGTTTTTCCCGATCCCGGTTGCCTGAACTCTGTTGCCTCAGCGCCGCCACAATCTCCAACCCCGCCCGCACGGCCCGGGCGGGCGCGTCTTCATGCGCGGTGGGATAGCCGAAGTACACGAGGATGCCATCGCCGAGATACTGAGCAATGTGTCCGTCATGACGGTGGATGACCTCGGCGCAGGTGTGCTGATACTGCCGCACGACTTCCCGCAAGTCTTCGGGATCAAGCTGAGTCGAGAGTGCAGTCGAACCGACGAGGTCGCAGAACAGGACCGTCAACTGCCGACGCTCCGCTAGGTGCTGGGTGTTAGGGGTTAGGGACTGGGAAAAAGCTTCGGGTTCTCCGATACTCCGGTTCTCCGATGCTCCGATTCCTTCCCCGCCTGTCCACACCAACATCTTCCCATCTTTATCCATTGATAATTCTTGGATCTCAATGAGTTCTTCCTTGAGCGCAGCCAAAGCATCCTCGCTGAGATCGAACTCAACGCT
>SYOC01000234.1 GCA_005804965.1 Pseudomonadota bacterium | reverse complement strand
GAGTAAAGCCTACAAAGGATTCCGTGAAGGCTTATCTAATTTCGCCAATGTCAGTCGTGCTGACAAGAATTGGGTCACAGCCAAGCTTATTCGTGAACTTTCTTTGCACGATGCTAGTGCGCTAGATGACTTCATCACATATATGAGATCAGCGCGTCTGGCGGTTCGCGGCGGCATTTCCGCTTTCATCAGTCACAGCAGCAAAGACAAGTCTTTCGTCAGACCACTGGCACAATACCTGGAAAAGCACGGCATCAATGTATGGCTAGACGAAGCTGACTTGATTGGTGGGGATTCTCTCCTGAACCGCCTTGCTGCTGCGGTCGAAGAAGTTAACATCTTGGTGGTTGTTCTCTCTCAGAATTCCGCGAAATCTAATTGGGTCACGAAAGAACTATCTCTTGCTATGACACAAGAAATCAATGGACACCACATTAAGGTCGTGCCGATCCTGAAAGAGACGTGCAAAATTCCACCTGCTCTTTCCGATAAACTTTACATTGATTTTCGCACTCCGGCCTTACGCGCCAAGAATCGACCGGTTTTAGTAGATGCTTTAATGAGGCTTGCCACTTCGAAGGGCTAACCAGCCGCGCCACCGCATCGCGGCCCTGTGGCGTGCAGGAATGAAACCGAAAGGCCGCGTGTGGGCCGCTCGCGGTGCGCGGGGGCGTTCGGCATCTTTCCCAAACTGAAAAGTTTCATATTTTTTCGATTCGCTGCACGATTTCACGTATGCGTGCCACTCGTTCGGCAATAATCTCCATGAGTTGTGTATGATACTTATTCAGCCCACAGAACCCCCGCCAAGAAAAGGTGTCCAACAGTCGTATTTGCGCAATATCCAAGTCTTTACAGCCGCCTTGCTCCATCACTTGAAGCAAGTTGAATTCCCATTTGCCATACTGGCACCACAGGTCATACACTTCAGATTCGGTTTGCCTTGGCTTGTTCTGAAGATGAACGGTCCCATAATCAGCAAGTTCCGTAAGTTTCCGTATGGTGACTGCCATATCGCTATGGCCTAACTGCTGTTGCAATGCTTCAACTTTTTTTCGTTCGTTCAGCCAAATTCTGAATGAGGCACCAATGAAACAAAACGCAGATGCCAGCCAGAAGACCCAAAAAGGTGTGGCGGCAATCGCATCAGTCACCGCCAACACAACGGAGGTGGCCCCGCTCATAAGCCCCACCCAATCAGACCAAAAGGCCCGGAGATATTCACGTATTCGCTGCATGGCGCGAGAATACCAGACGAAGGGACCAAGGGGCAGAGGCCGAACCAGGCCCTCCAGCGCATCGCGGCCCGCGTGGAGGTTGGGGTGGATGCGGAGGGGTCCGGGTGGGCCGCTCGCGCTGAGGGCGAGGCGTTAGGCAGGAACGCATCGCAATGGAAAGGAGAAGGAGCATGCAAAAGCGTACCCAGAGACCAATTCCGGTGAAGGCACTGGATCAGCACTTCAAGCCGCGCGGTGCCCTCAAAAAGACGCCAATCGCGCTTGAGCGGCGCTTCCATATCGCTGCCGACCGCAAACCGGAGGTCAAGACGCGGCTTGAACGTATCGACCGCGGCGACGGCCAACAACATTGGGAGGTGATAGTCGACATCGATGGCGTCCGCGCCGGCGGGCGCGCCTTGCCCCCCGCGCTGAAAGGTAAGGCAAGCAAGGCCGGGAAGCGCCGGGTCAGCGAGGAGCAACTGGCGCAACAGTTGACCGGCTACGTTCCGGATCATCTCGGCTTCAACGCGACTCCGCGCGAACGGGTGAAGAGCTTGCAGACAATCCGCCCAGCCATGTCTCGCCGCCGCGTCGCGACCACCATCTTCGGCACGGACAATCGCCTCGCCTTTCAGGACACGACCTACCCGTGGTCGACTGTCGGCCTGGTGCAGACCAACCGCGGCTCCGGCTCGGGTGTGATGATCGGCCCACGACACTTATTGACTGTTAGCCATGTCATCAATTGGACCGCGCCAGCAGGTTTTGCCGCCGATTGGGTCCGATTCACTCCATCGTTCTTCGATGGAAACGCCCCATTCGGTGAGTCCTATGGCGTGCATATCTATTGGTACGTCCAGGAGGACGGTGACGGTTTCATTTCAGGCAACGAGGGCAACTACGATTATGTCGTGGTGGTGCTCGACCGGCGATTGGGTGAGACGACCGGTTGGATGGGCGCACGCGGCTACGATGACGACTGGGACAGCCTCAATGTCTGGTCGCACATGGGCTATCCCACAGACCTCAACAGCGGCCAGCGGCCGACCTGGCAAGGTGGTTTCCGAGTCGACGGCACCGACGCATCGGCGCAATCGATCCTGCACCAAGCCGACGTATTTCCGGGGCAATCGGGTGGGCCTGTTTTCGGTTTCTGGGATGGCGACGTGGGACCACGAGCGATTGCGGTGCAATCTTGGCAAACAACCACGAACAACGGCGCCAGCGGCAGCATGGATATGCGAGACTTGGTAGCTCTTGCCCGTACCGATTTTGCCTGAATGAGAGACCGCGTCGCTCGTATGGGGCTCACCGGAACCAGGATGGATGATTGAGACGGCGCAGTTTGGCCAGACCAGTGCCTAACAAAGCCGTCCAGCCGACGCGCGAAAAGCCGCGCGCGGCTGACGGCCAGGCGTTATGCGTTCAATCAAAGTCTGAATGGTGTTGACCGAGCGACACACGTCAAAGGCTTCAATATAGAGAGGAGGCAAACAGTCTGAATGGCATCGTCGGGACCGATCCGCATGATTGATATGCGCCTCATTGACGATCTGTTCGGGATGGGAGGCGGTTATGTACTCGATTTCAGCGACCGCACGTTCGCGGCATTCTTTGCTGAAGAGCTCCGTATCAACATCGACGACCCCAGATATGCTGCAGAGGGAACAAGTAAGGCGAAACGACTCCGTTACTTCCTCAAGACCAGCGATTCGTCTCTCAGAGTGCGAACACTCGTGGCGCTCTGGGAGTATAAGGAAGCCAGCCGGCGCAGGAACCGTGTTGAAGAGCAGATTCCTGACGCCGAAGCTGAGTTCTGGTCCTTGATTGAACGACTTGGAGGAAAACGACCTCCAGTGAAGAGGCCAACGTCGAACTCGCAGACCCCAACGAAGATTGATTTGTCGCGGTCGCACGCGCTGAGAGACAAGTTGATTCAGATTAGTCGCCTCGACCCTCAGGCACGCGGATATGCCTACGAACGATTTCTCAAAGAGCTGTTCGACGCCAACGGACTTGCAGCACGGTCATCATTTCGCCTGGTTGGGGAGCAAATCGATGGCAGCTTCGAATTATCTGGGGAGACCTACCTGCTGGAAGCAAAGTGGAAGGGCCTTCCGATTGGCGCCGCTGACCTACGAGCTTTCAACGGAAAGATTGAAGAGAAGGCCGCATGGTCGCGCGGTCTATTTGTGAGTGATAGTGGATTCACGGACGAGGGTTTGGAAGCCTTCGGTCGCGGCAAACGAGTTGTGTGCATGGACGGGCTGGATCTTCATGACATGCTGGATAGGGGTCTCCCGTTCGCTGATGTAATGGCGAAGAAGGTTCGTCGTGCCGCAGAGACCGGCAAACCTTTTATTCGGGTTCGAGACCTTTACGTGCTATGACGCCTAACAATCCGCGCCACCGCATCGCGGCCACGTTGGCGAATACTGCCGAATGCGAAAAGTTGAGATGAGGAGCCTTGCCTCTGAGGCAAGGCGTTAGGACTCTTCGTCACTCTATGAGAGGACCTCTTGGCCAGCAAGAGCTTCCATGAGATCATGTCGAGATGGCCAAGCCGTTTCAGTACCGTTTTGCGTGGGATTCCAGAAAAGCACAACAGAATCTGAAAAATCACAAGATCGCGTTTGAGCGTGCAGCCACGACCTTTCTTGATCCTGAAGCCCTCTCAGAGTTTGACGACGACCATAGTGAAGAGGAAGATCGATGGCTCACATTGGGAGTGGATCGGACTGGTACACTCTTGGTGGTCAGTCATACCTATCGAGAAGAGACGGAAAATAGCGCAACCATACGGCTGCTCTCAGCACGCAGAGCAACTAAGAAGGAAAGCAAACAATACACGAGGGAATAGACTATGAGACGCGAATATGATTTTTCCCAGGCCGTACGTGGGAAGTTTTATCGCAAAGGAGCAGAGTTACAGTTGCCCATTTATCTAGATACGAAGCTGCAGAGCCACCTCGAGCAGATCGCGCAGCGGAAGGGCAAAGAGCTTGGCGAAGTAGTGAATCAGCTCGTTAAGAAAGAGCTCGAATTACTTAAAGAGTTAGCCTGACTCCTGAGGCGAGTCCTAACCCACCGCACCACCGTCTCGCGGCCTTGTTAGGCATGTGAAAAGCCGAAGAGCTGCGGTGTGGCGGCTCGCGGATAGCGAAGCGTTAGACGCTCCGAACAACTCCAGCTATACATGAGTCATGGCTGAACGAAAGTTGCCTGATGATACAGTTGCGTTTATCCGTGGGTGTCTTCGTGGCGGCCAAGTTCTCTGGACGTATCATGTCAACATGCGCTTGGGGCAGCGATTCATTTTGCGCGAGACGATCATTAACGCAGCCGAGAGCTACGAGATTGTCGAAGCGTACCCGGAGGACAAATACTTCCCGAGCTACCTCTTGCTAGGACGCGTGGGCGAGGAAGTTTTCCACGCCCTCTTTGGTGCCGATGTCGAGGGCCACAATGTCCGAGTCGTTACGGCTTACTACCCCAACCCCGAAGAATGGGAAGCGGATCGCAAGACAAGGAGGCCCAAATGAAATGCACGGTCTGTGGTGCCCATATGCGCCCCATTACCACAAACTTACCCTTTAAGCTCTCAGAGGAGCGGATTGTCATCTTAAAGCAACTCCCGGTTTTGCAATGCGAGACCTGCCGGGAGTATCTGCTTGAGGATGCTGTCATGGCGAGAATTGACCTGCTACTGGCACGCACAGATAGCACGGCAGAACTCGAAGTGCTTCGCTACGCGGCGTAAAGACTGCACCTCGCCATGCGTGCCACCGTAGCGCACCGCCGAAGGCCGCCTATTTGTTGGGGAACAGCATGCTGGCAATCATCTCGTAGGCTTGATCGTTGGCCATGCCCATCACGAGTCCTGCCCGCGCATCGCGGAAGTAGCGCTCAAATGGTAGCCGAGCGGCAAAGGCTGTCCCACCGAAGATAGTCATCAAGTCCTGCGTCACTCGCACAGCGGCTTCAGAACACAACACTTTGGCTTGCACATACGGGACCAGCGACGGAGCCGTTCCGGCATCGGCCATAGCCGCCGCCGCGTGGAGCAGCACCCGGGCGGCTTCAATCTGCGCACTCATTTCAGCGAAGCGACGTTGATTGATCGCTGCGTCCATACGCCGGGCACCGCTGGCAAAGCGTTTCGTCGCTTCTTGGCACGCAATCTCATATGCGCCAGAGGCAATGCCCAGGTACGCTGCGCCATAGGTAAGAATTAACAACGGCATCATATATTTGGGCAGCACGGGTTCTTTTTCGCGCCCAATGCCCACACGGTGTTCCGCAGGCACCACCCCGTTAAAAATCATCGGACTACTGCTATTACCGCGCATACCCAAGCCATTCCATTCGCCAACCACTTCCCATCCGATCTTGTCACGCTCGACCACCAGAAAGTCCGGCATCCCCTGAGCGGGGCGTCCTTCTAAACGCGTCAGGAAAAGATAATGGGTCGCATGGCCCGCCGAGGTCACATAGGACTTCCGCACGTGATCCAATTGAAAGCCACCATCGACATTCTTGGCGGTCGCCACATCCATAGCAATCGGACGCCAGTCCGTGCCAGTCGCACCAGCAGTCTCACCTCCAGCAATGGTGGCAAACACTTCACCACGCCCCAGGGGTTTCACGAACCGCTCAACTTGATAGGGAGTGGCAATCTGGTTGATGAGTTCGGTTGCTTCGAGGTGCATCTTGTAGCACATGCCGGTGGAGGGGCATTTCTTGGCGACCTCTTCAACGACCAAACACACGGTCACGAGGTCGGCACCCAGGCCGCCATGTTCACGGGGAGTCCGCAGCGCCCACAG
>SYOC01000233.1 GCA_005804965.1 Pseudomonadota bacterium | reverse complement strand
AATCGACAAAACACGGCCGCCCGGCCTGCCTGCCCGCCTTCGCCTTGCAAGGTGTAGAAGCTTTCTTTGACGGTGGAGGTCATCGTCAAACCGGCAGCGCCGGCCCCTCCTGCCCTGCGCTGACGATAGCGCCGCACCCGCGGGTCTCGTACAGATCCACCCGATCAAGCTGCGGCAGTTGCGCACGCGCTTTCTGCAGGATCCACGCAGCGATGGATGCGCTGTCGCAATCGCGCAGGTCGGGGATCTCATGCAGCGGCTGATGGTCAATCGCCTTGAAGATCGGGTTGAAGATCTCTTTGACGTCGCCGAAGTCGATGGTCCAACCCATCACCTGGTCGAGCGGTGCCGACAGGTGCAGTCGCATCGTGTAGGTGTGCCCGTGGATCCGCCGCGACGCGCTGCCGTCGGGCGCTCGCTTCAATTGGAGCGAACTGTCGAGCGTCATTTCCTTCCAGATCCGGTACTGCTGCCCGTCGTAGTTTGCACCGCACGAGGCAGTCTCGAAAACGGTCACCCAGGACAGCTCAGGAAGCTGGGGCTTGAGACGATTCCAGAGCCAGCTGGAGATCACCTCGCTGGTGGGGTTCTGTAAACCTGGCAGATCATTGAGGCAGGCGTAGTTGAGCTCCATGTGGATCGGTGCCCACAGCGCGTCCAGATGGTCGTAGTCGATGCTCAGGTCACGGTCGCCAAGGTTCTGATTCGCGTGGATGATGATTTCAAACCCGTGGCCATGCATACGTCCACACTTGTGGCCCAGGGGCACGTTGGGCAGGCGGTGCGCAGACTGGACTACGTAGCGGCGCCACACATGCGCGCGCCCGTCGCGGTCAAGGTCCACTCCTTCATGCGGAGTACTCTGGATACCGACCAGTTCGATGCCCGGTACATCCAGACCCTCGCGTAGCCACCGGGCGAGGTTCTCGTCGGTCGGTTGTTGCACCTGTTCGTTCAGGAGCCGGTAGTCGAGTTGCGCGATGCGAGCTTCCACGAGCTCACGTAAGCGCTCGACTTCTCCGCCGGGGAAGTGTGCCCAGCCCTCGGGCAGATCACACCGCACCTTGGCGAGGAAGCTGTGTCCGTGCAGGCGTCGAGACCGGTGCCCGACCGGCAGGATGTCGACATGTCGTGCTGCTTCGAACCCGGCGGAGGCGACGTGAAGTGTCTTGTGCGTCATCGTCAGTCCGTCCCGAGCGACTTGCCTGCCGCCATGCTGTCCATGGTCGACTGTTGTTCTGGCATGAAGCGATTAAGCAGCCACGCCCAGACCGATCCGCCCAACACCTTGGCAACGAACTGGGCAATCACGATCTGCGGCATCAACGCACCAAATGCGATCGTTGGGAAGATCACCGAGTCAACCGCTGCGCCCGCTACGTTGGAGCCATTGGCTCGCATCAGCCAGGTTCCCTTAAGCCTGACGAACGTGCCCCAGTCAATGAGCGCTGCAGCTGTGAAGGCCACCGCAGATGCCACGGCGATCTGCCCCGCAGCTGGGTTCAGGACGTAGGTTAAGGCACCAGTGAACGCGATAAGTGATCCCATCTGCCAAACCTTCAGACGCACGTGCAGCCAGTCGCGCAACGCAAGGTCCAGACCGATTAGTACAAAGGCGTTGATAGCCGTCACGCTTGGCCCAAAGGTCGCCACGGAGAGGTTCGCCAAGGTCATGGCGATGGTGTACGCAGCGATGGCTAAGAAGAGAGTCATTGAAGGTCCTGAGTTCTTGGGCGGCGAGGAAGACGTACGGATCATCTCTCAGGTCATTCCGTGGCGTACGTAAAGTGGGTCCTTGACCCCGGCCTCGGCGAACCCCTTCGCTCGCAGCAGGCAAGAGTCGCAACCTCCGCAGGGCTTGCCGTCTTCCTGAGGGTCGTAACAGCTGCTCGTGTGCGAGTAGTCGACGCCGAGCCGCAGGCCCTCCAGTACGATCTGAGCCTTGGTCAGGCTGATCAGAGGCGTATGGATTTTGAGCTTCTGGGTTCCTTCAACCCCCGCCTTGGTGGCGAGGTTGGCCATGGTCTCGTAGGCTGCGATGTACTCGGGTCGGCAGTCGGGGTAGCCGGAGTAGTCCAGCGCGTTGACGCCCACAAAGATGTCCGATGAGCCGAGCGTCTCGGCCCAGGCCAAGGCGAAGCTCAGGAAGACGGTATTGCGCGCGGGAACGTAGGTAACCGGGATGCCGTGGGACATGTCCGTGGTGGACCGCCCCTTCGGCACCTCGATGTCGGCCGTCAGCGCCGACCCGCCGAACTCGCGTAGGTCGATCTGGGCGACCACGTGGCGCGCGACCCCTTGGGTTGCAGCGACGGTCTCCGCAGCCTTTAGTTCATGGATGTGCCGTTGCCCGTAGCGGAAGCTCAATGCGTAACAGTCAAAGCCTTGGCTCTTGGCGATCGCCAGCACCGTTGTGGAGTCAAGCCCACCACTCAAAAGGACAACCGCAGCGGGTTTTCTCATTTCATCGCCTCCTGGCTAGCCGTTTGCCGACCAGCACCAAGCGACAGGTCCTCAACAGCTATCGGTTCAATCTTGTTCGCGAAGGCGACGATCTCATCGACCTCCACCTTCGTGAAAACAACAGACTTTCGTCGGTACCGGCGGCCTAGCGGGACATCTCCCTCTGCTCGCCAGCGCCAGAGCGTTTGCCGAGAGACACCCAACATCTGGGTGACTTCCGTGGTGGAAAAGAACTCAACACCTTCGATGGAAAGAGGCATGGTCGTAGCGGTCCGCAACGGTCTGTTACGCATTATAACGCTAGTTGACGCATGGGTTTCCAAATTTCGTGGGGCGTCACTGACCTCCCAGCCAGAGCTTGAATTCGGCAGCCAACGGCGCCGAGGGCGCAAACATCTCGCGATAGCCCTCCTGAAGGCGGAAGTACTCACCGTAGTCGTCCAGCCGGCTCCAGGGCATGGGTAGGTCCGGCCCACCGACCGCTTTAGCCGCAGTGACGAAAACGTTGTCGATGGGAATGTGGGCAAAAGAGTAATGCGGCAGATAGCCTGGCAGGCGGGATTCGCCCATCGCGAACACATACTTGAGGGTCATGTTCAGCCACTTCTGGGCTTGACCATGAGAGAAGGCGTTGAAACCGCGCTCGTGGTAATGCCACCGGATATCCGAGCAGGCTTTGCGGTGCCAGTGATCAAAAGATTGCTGGCTTGCACTCAAGGCCGGAAGCGCGGCTACCAACTCAGCGACCAAAAGGTGCGCGCTGTTACGCAACTCCTCAGACCTCTTGTGTGCAGCGAACCCGTGCAGCGTTCGATTGAGGTCGAGGTAGGCCCTTCTGACGCATAGTTGCAGCGAATCCTCGCCGTCGCCGAAATAGCATCGAATCAAAAAGCCGAAATAATCTTCCCTGCTCGGCATCTGGAATATGGGGCGTGTGGGCGCCTGATTTTTCTGGACCATAGTTCAACCCCTTAGGGAACTTGTGCGACTCATAGCCACCGAGGACTGTGCCCCAACGTGGATGTAACGCTCTGGCGCACAAGTGATGATGATCGTTTGAGTGTCCTGACTTGCGACGCGCAGCACCGCGCCCATGGCCTCGAGCCGGCCCTCGTCAGTTGACCCAAGTGCATCGTCGAGCACCAGTGGAACGCCACCATCCTTCGACACCATCGACGCTGCTGCGAGGCGTACTAGTAGTCCCAGTTGTTCCTGTGCGCCGGTGCTCAGCTGTTTGACGGAAACCGTAACGCCGTCAACCGTCCGGCTCACGACCTGCAGTCGTTCGTCGACATCGACACGAAACGTAGACCCGAACACGTGGCGTCCGAGACGCTCAATGCCGTCTCGAAGCGGGGCAACGTAGGCTCTGCGCATAGCCTGCCTTTCGGCGCTTAGAGTTTCGTAGAGCAGCTTGGCGGCCAGTGCTCGCCGCAGCAATCGCGCGAGGGAATCCTCGGCTTCAAAGGTCGCGCGCTTTGACTCAGCCAGCGCTTCAGCGAGTCCCTTGTCCCCGACGAGGTCGAGCTTTGTCCGCAGACCGATCAGCTCGCGATCTTGGGCGTCAAACTGCTCCCGCGCTGCCTTCGCTGCCGCGGTTGCGGCGTCCAACATGGATTTTGCCGATTCGGGGTCGGCCCCTTCGAGCCGGTTTTCAGCGGCCGTGAAGTTTGCGGATGCCGTTTTCGCGCTTGCCTGAGCCGTCTCAAGCGCGCTTGCAAGTGCAGCGTCGCTCGACAGAGCGCGTGCTTGTTCGAGACGCCCGATGGCGTTCTTGTGGTCTTGCTGTTCTCTTTCGAGCGTTGCTGAGCTTCGCGCATGCTTCTCTCGGCATCGAGTGTGATGCTCCTGAACCTCCCCGAAGACCGCCTCAGCCTTCTTCTGGAGGGCTCTAGCCTCGGCCGCGGCCGTCGTCGCCGAATTGAGCAAGGCTTTGCACTCATCGGAGGTCGACGGCAGGGCGATTTCTGAAGTCCTCTTCGCCTTGTACGCGTCGACCTTTGCTTTCGAGGCTTGAATGCGTTTGCCAAGCTCCTCCCGTGTCAGATCCCGCAGGTGCTCTTTGGCAACGCGATCCCGATCAGCGAGCGTTCGCTTCGCCTCGGCGAGGCAGGCCCATGCCGATTCTGCCTCCTCCGAATTAGCGACGCCGGCCTGAGCACACGCCTTCGCAAGAGCACTCTCCGCGTCCGCCACCGCCTGCTTAAGAGTGTCGGCGCTCGTGCCCGGCTCGACGCGAACTTCCGCAACGCTGCCGATTTTTAAAGCCACGGTCTCATTCACGGAAAGCGCCCGAGTCTGACCTGCTTGGAGGGCCAGTGCCTCGCCGTTGATAGCGATCGGCACGGACTCTAGGGAGGTGATGCTGACTTTCGGCGAGGCGGAGTTCAGAATGCCCTGCTCGGTCTTTAGCTGAACTTCCGCGTTGCGGATCTTCGTCCGCAGTTGCTCGGTGATCTTGGTCGCGGATACGACCGCGCTGGCTTGTGCCGCCGCATCGTCCGCGAGGGTGACGTGTTGAAGCCGCTCCTGCATCCGAACGAGCTCGAACTCTTCTTCTCGAAAATCCAAATCGGCGCGACGGATCGATTCCTCGGCGTCGCAGCGGGTAGCCATGGCAGTCGCCTCATCGCGCTTCGTGCGAGCCTCGCTCAGCGATCCAGTGGCACTGTCCAATGCCGCCGTCGTCTGGTCGTGTTGGGACTTGGCGTCTTGCACCTTCTTTTCAGATGCCGCTGCCTGATCGATTAGTTCATTACGTTGCTGCAGCCCACTTTGCGCCGTCTGCATGGCATGGTCGGCGAGCTGTTTGGCGGAGCGCGCTAGCTCCACAACGTCAGCCAGCTTGGAAACGGTGTCCCAGGTCGCCTGTGCCTTGGCTTGTGACGCATCCAGCCCGGCGAGCCCTCGCTTCAATGTGGCGAGAGATCTCTCAAGAGAGGCATGGCGGGTTACATCCGCCTCCAGCGCGTTCAGCTCGCTCTGCAGCCCCTGTTCCTTTGCGGTCGCCTCCGCCGCCCGCGTCCGCGCCTGACCAAGCGACGGTTCCTTTTCTTTGCCGGTATCGGTGTAGTACTGGCCATATTCCGCGTAGGCTGACTCGAAGAGCGCGTTTTCCTTGTCGCCCGCCTTGGCTTGGCCGGCGGCGCGATCGAGCGCCTCGGATAAGGCGCGTTGGTCGTGCAACGCCGGCATTTCCAGATTCCCTCCCTGAAGGATCCGTAGCGCCTGCCAGAGGCCCGTGTCGACGCTGCCGTCGAGAATTTGCCGCACTCGCTCGTGTGCCTCTCGCCCTGAAAGGTTCTCAGCCCTTGGGGAATGGATTGTTAGGACGGTTTCTCGGTCTTTGTGAAACCGTTTGAAATAAGTAAATCGGTAATCACCTATTTCAATGTCCGCCTCAACCTCGGCACCGACATCTCTGCTGACATGTTTGATATTTCGCACCTCCTCCTTTTTGCTGTCATCGCGGTGATCAAAGAGAACATCAACCGCAGTCATGAGAGTCGATTTGCCAGCTTCGTTTGGGCCGTGAATGAGGGTGACGCCTGTCGGCGAGAGTTGGACTTCGACTTCGTCGACTCCACAAAAATTCTTGAGACGGACTCGCTTGATTTTCATGCCGTCCTCCCAACCAATCGAACCAACAGCGCGAGCGCGTCTGCGGCCTGATCCCGCTCTGTACCCGTCCCGCTTGCTTGGGCACGTAATTTCTCAACAGAAGAGGCGGCGAAGCCAGCTAGATTGAGGTTTTCGAAATCCTCCCCTGCCGGCATGATGCTGAGCTCGGAGCGACTTCCCGAACGAACGATCGCAGCGAAGAGCTCACTTGCGTGTTCCTCGACCTCCTCAAGGCGGGCGTGGGACTGAATGTCGAGGGTTCCCACCAGGCCGAGCTTAAGGATTGTTCGTTCTTTGTCCTGACTAGCCTCGAGAAATCGCGACAGTGCCTCCACATCTTCGGAAGTTGAAACGTGTGTTTCGTGGACGGCAAAGCGCCATGCACCGTTTTGTCGTGGCGTCGCCGTGATAGTGTCAGGCTCGAGGTCCACTATTAGTACCTTGCCCGGGTCAACCTCGCCAAAATCGTACGCTTCGTGAGTGCCGGAGTAGTAGATCCGCCCACTCGTTCCGATGCTGGTGAGTGAGTGACGGTCCCCCAGGGCCAGGTACTGATATCGTCCCTCTGAGAGCGCTTTTTCTGCGTCTGCGACCCGTATGAGCGCTGGGTTATCTTTGTCGGGGGAGAGTTGGTCGACGGCACCGTGACCAACCATGATTCGAATGACGCCAGTCGTGGCCTCTAATGCGTCGGCTGCCGTTGAGACCAGGTCGGTGAGAGGACGCTTTGACGTCCAGGGGGCTCCGACTACTTCGATGCCAGGGCGCACCTCAAAGATTTTTCCCATGGCGTCAAGAACATGGACATTCGCTGGCTTGCGGTCTTTCCACGGTTTGCTGCTGAACACACTGGCCGCGTCCAACGGATCATGATTCGCCGGCAGAAGGTAGATCGGGATCTCGATGCTTGCCATGGCTTCGCAGGCCTTCAGGATAGTCCTCCTGTCGACCTGGTTTGACTCAAAAATATCGCCGGCGACAACGATAAATTCGCAGAGTTCCTCTTTGGCAATGCGACCGAGATTGCGGATACCCTCGAATCGAGCTTCAGCCCAGCGAGCCTGGGAGTCAGCGCTCAAGAACTGTCGAGTGACCCCAAGCTGCCAGTCACTGGTATGCAAGAACCTCGCCTTCATCGCCCCTCCTTATCTGGCTTGTCATGACCTACTTCGTCCGGAAGCGACACCCACAGGTCGGCACTTAACACTTAATGTTAATTCGTGCCGGGCTCATTGGATGAGCCTGGCGGCTGCCCCTGCGCCAAGGAACCTATGGGAATCACGGAGGGGGCACCATTTTCATTAAACCATGGTGGTAAATTTAGTTACATGGCACGGCTAGTTCCCTCAGATATCGATTCCGGTTCGGAAAATATTCATGTCCCGGAATTACGAACGCTTTTGCGGCTTCGCGATGGCCTGAGCGACCGCTATGTCGTCTACCACAGTGTGCACTGGGCAAAGGCCGACCTGAGCGGTGCCGTCTACGGCGAAATCGACTTTATCGTTGCCAACGACGCGGGCAGGCTTCTTGCCATTGAGCAAAAGGACGCTCAGATCGTCGCTACATCCAGCGACCTTTTTGCCAGATACGCGTCGGCTGGCGTAGGTAGAGATCTTGGTCGTGCCGCTGAGAAAAGCATCACCACTCAGGTGAACCGCAATCTAAACGCACTGCGTTCGCAGTTTTCACGTCGCTACCCTGGTCGGGCGCTCGAAATTGACCACCTCTTGTATCTGCCACTTGCGCGACTTGCGGGAGAGTTGCCGTCTTCTATCGATCCGACGCGGGTTGTGGATGCGGACCGCGACGACCAACTGGAGTCGGTAATCGAGCTACTGCTTACGGGACTTCCGGTCGGGTGGTCGGATGACCGCTTGGACGACCTCCCGCGCATCGAAAGCTTTTTGTCTCAAAAGGTGGGCGCAGCCCCCCATATCGGCCTGCTTGGTAGATCCGCGCGAGAAGTGACCTCGCGTCTGGCTGGAGGCCTCTCTACCTGGGCAACGCGTTTGACCATGGAGCCGTGGCGCCTTCGAGTGAGAGGGACAGCCGGATCTGGAAAAACGCAGCTCGCGCTGCAAGCGTTGAACCAGGCGCACGAGCTGCGGCAGGCTGCCTTGTATGTGTGCTTCAACCGCCCGCTTGCCGATGCCATGAAGAGGGTCGCGCCAAACCCAGCGTCGGTGGTGACCTTCCATGAACTCGCGCGCCTTGCTTTGGAGCAGGCCGGCAAACCTGCGGTTGACCTCTCGCATCCCCAAGCATTCGTCATGCTCGCACAAGCATTCATCGAGATCAGCCCGCTCCTTGCGGACACTTTTGACACGCTGGTCATCGATGAGGGGCAGGACTTTGAGCAAGCGTGGGCGCAGAGTCTGATTCGGATGGCACGCAGTGATGCCCGGTTGCTGTGGCTAGAGGATCCCGAGCAGTCTCTGTATGACCGGCCCCCGGTAGTCTTGTCTGGGTGGGTCGGCATGACGAGTCCGGTTAACTATCGTTCCCCGCAGCTTTTGGTTGAGTTCATCAATTGGCTTGGCCTCACTGACGACCCCGTTGAGGCTGGAAGCGCTGTACTAGGCTTTGACCCAAAATGGTACCTCTATGCTGATTCCGACTCGCCCCTCGAGGCCACTGAACAAGCGCTAAGCGATCTCAAGGCTGATGGCTTCGCCCCTTCTAATATTGCAGTTTTGAGTTTTCATGGTTTGGGGTCAAGCAAATTAGCCGGCTCATCCGGCCCAGATCAGTTAGGTGGTTCGAAAGTGCGCCGGCAGTCGGGGTATGACTCGGACGGAATCGCGGTGTGGACAGACGGTGATCTTCTAGTGGACTCAGTTTTTCGCTTCAAGGGCCAGGCCGCAGACGCAGTCGTCGTGACAGAAGTCGATTTTGAGCAATTCACGCCGCGAGAGCGACGTCGTCTATTCGTTGCACTGACGCGTGCCAGGTTACAAGTGGCGTTGGTGACGACTGAGCGCGCGGCGGGGGTGCTCAGAGCAAGACTTGACGGGTAGGCTTGCGCAGCATGTCGGGTCGCCCAAAATTTGTGTTTTATGCCGTTCAATTACGACAAGCCACTTTTGATAATTTCTTTAACGGCAAAGTTTCGTGATTTGGAGCCGGGGAGATGGAGTACCACCTCGTCACCAACAACGGCACCGAGAAGAGCCTGAGCTAGCGGACGGTTTTCGTTGACGATTCCGTTAGAAAAATCGTCCTTGCCATTTGTGATTTGGACCGTCAGCACATCGTTTGGATGAGCCAGGTCTACGTAGCGAACCACGCTGCCAACTTCGACCTCCAGGTCATCCTCGGTATCGATCAGAATGGAGTTGACTGCCTCCCGCTCCATTTCGGCCTGAGTGGAGTTCTCGACCGGCTCAACCATCTCGATCACTCGGGAGATAGCCTGTCCGGCCCGTTGACCCTCTTCGATCCAAGCTTCGCCAGAGGCGTGCTCGGGCTTCCAGCTTTCGCGCAGACCATCAAGGAAGCTGATGAGCTTTTCGGTTTCCTGCCTTGGCGTGCGGAACCAGTCCGTTGACCAGATCCGCCAGATGCGGCCACGCCAGCCTAGCGACTCAAGGATTTCTTGACGGATGCGATCACGATCTCGTACCGACAAGGCCGAGTGGTAGGTTGCACCGTCGCATTCGATCGCTGCCAGATACGAGCCTGGTGCGTCTGGATGCTTGACGGCAATGTCAATACGGTATCCCGCTACGCCCAGCTGAGGAGTGACCTCATACCCACGAAGCTTGAGCATGTCCATGACCGAGACCTCAAAGTCACTGTCTGGTTCATGGTCTGTCTCCTCAATGGTGGGCAGAGAACCTGTGCGGGCGTACTCGAGGTAGTTGCGCAGGGCTTTGGTTCCGTCTGGGGTAGTGCCATCCATCACGATGTCTTCAGGACGTAGGGATGTGTACAAGACGATCGACTTCTTTGCGCGGGTGAACAACACGTTCAGTCGACGCCAGCCACCTTGTCGGCTGATGGGACCAAAGTTCTGACGGACAGCGCTGGACCCTGTTGGTTTGCCGAAAGTCGTGGAGATGATGATGGCATCACGCTCATCGCCTTGGACGTTCTCGAGGTTCTTGATGAATAAGGGCTGCCCCTCAGCTGCCCAATGATCTCTGTAGGAATCGGCACCCCTAACCGTCCTCAGTCTCTCTTCCAAAAGTTCGGCGATGAGGTCTCGCTGCTTGATGTTCAGCGTGACGATGCCAAGAGACTCGATGGGGCGAATTGCAATATGTTCAACGACTGCATCGACGACCCGCTTGGCTTCACGCAGATTGGTTTGATTTTCATAGATGGCGTCGGCTAGGTAGACGGCACGCACGCCGAGCTTTCCGCCTTGCCCATAGGGCGAGGGGAAGATCACCAGGTTGCCGCGGTAGAAGCTTTGATTTGAAAAAGCGATCAACGAATGGTGCTGCGAGCGGTAATGCCAGCGCAGCGAGCGCGTTGGTCTGAAATGTGAAGTGCAGACATCCAGAATGCTCTCGGCATCCGTGGTGGTGAAGTGATCCTCACCACTGTCACCGTCCTGAGTCATCCGAGAGAAGAACGACGTCGGGGGCAACTGTTTGGGATCACCAACCACCACCAATTGACCACCACGGGCAACCGAGCCGATCGCCTCCTCAGGCTTCAACTGGGATGCTTCGTCCATGATGACGAGGTCAAACTTGATGACCCCAGGAGCTAGGTATTGCGCCACGGCTTGCGGCCCCATCATGAAGCAGGGCTTGAGCGCCTGAACCGACCCGCCGGCTCGACTGAGAATTTTTCGAACGGGCATGCGTGGGCGTTGCTGCGGCATGAGGTAGTTCAGCAGAACCATCTCAGTGCGATCATCGACGCGGGCACCGTTTCTGCCGGGCGGCGGAGACGCCTTGCGAGCACATTCATATCCGATGGACTTGCCCCGCAGAGCAATGATTTCCTTGTCCAGCCGTTTGAACTCCTCCCGGATCTGGTTGTGCTTAAGACCGGTGAAGCGACCAAGCTGGGGAATGTTTCGGAAGGCCTCCCGAGTGATTGTGCTGTAAGTGCAATAAGCGTAGGCGTCTGACAACTCGTCGGGCTGGATGCGCTTGTTTTCGAGAAGGTCGACAAACTCAGATAAGGTCAGCTCATTAGCCTCCTTACGGCGAGTTAGATACAGAGACCATGGAATCAGAAGGTCCTTATCCTCGACTGTCTTTTTAACTACGTCATGCAGGGCGCTCGCAAACAGTTCCAAGTCTTCGTCTGCAGGTGCACCGGTCCATGTGTCCAGTTCGAACTTCCCGAACTGCGACAAAGCATTGCTTAAGCCCTCAACCTGCTTCAATCCCGTGTGGACAGGTTCCAGTTTGGAAACCAGAGTTCGACAGGCTTCAATCGGATGCCCTGTGCGCAGCTTGGACTTGACCTGTGGCGACAAATTCAGACTGTCGATGCTTTGACCGAAGGACAGCGCCTCTATGGCGGTCGAGCAGTCGGTGTCCACGCCCAGGTAGAGATCACCGAGGAGGGACTTGACGCGGGCATTGGCTTCAATCTGCGATTTCAGAGACGAGCGTTCCAAGGCTGCGTCGCATCCGGTGATCACTTGGTTGAATGTGGCTTGACTGCGAGTCTCCAACTCAAGCCATTCGAATCGGTCATGGAGGGCATTTTTTAATTCATCGGTCTTCTCCAACACCTTTTCGAGGAGATTGCTACCGCTAAATTCAGACAGGCGTTTGAGCTTTGCGTTGATGTCTTTGACTGCTGCGATGGCGGTCGTGATCTCCAGCTTGACCGTCGAGAATTCCCGGCGCAAGGCGCGGGCTTGGTCGGCAGTGAAGCTGATGGGGTCGATCAGGACTGCTTGGATATCCTCCGAGGCAACTTTGATGCCTCGATTCCATTTCGCTAGCGCAAGGTATCCCTCCAATGGTGAGGCGGCGGCCGGCGCGGGGAAGCCGAGATACTGCATCCAGGTCGGCGAGGTCTTCCACTGTTCTTTGAGTTCCAGTAGTTTGACCACTTGTTCGAGCGGCTCCAGCCGCTTGTGGCCAGGCATCTTGAGCTTGGTGCGTTGGAGTGCCTTGTGCAGCCCTACCGCCTTTCGCCACCGACCTTGAAAGATGCGATACCACGCGTCGCCTTCGCGCAGGGTCAGGATGGCCTGCTTGATATCTCCTTCATGTGGCAAGGTGTCGACATACAGCGATTCCCCGAGTTCTTTTTCAAGACCCGTCCACTCACCTTGTAGGGCAAGCAAGTTCTCGAGGGCCTGGACTGCGCCATCGCGAGTCATCCCTGGAGACTGGAGATGGAAGTGCTCCTCCGGAGCATCTAGAACGAGATCGGTAAATCTGAGCAATTGCTCAAGCTTCTGCGTTGATCCGTTGTATGGGATCTTCTTCTCGCTCAGAAACATTACCAAGTTAGCGTTAGCCGTAGAAAGTTTGCCCGCCGTCTCAACCAGTTGTTGATGAAGGACGCGAAGCTCGTTGAGCGTTCCTAGCTCTGCCCCTAAACTTCCAGCGATTCTTTGCAAGCGTTTGAGGTCATCTGCCCCAGACTTTGTGATGTTGGATTCAAACTTCAGAGCGGTTTTGACGGCATCTTCAAGACTGTGGAACTGTTCGACTTGCTTGGAAAATGCGGCAAGTGCCTGAGCGGCTTTGGCTCCCGTCTCGTCGTTCTCAAAAAATCCCGGGATGAGGTGCAAAGGTAATTGCTGATTAGCAGTGTCAAGCAGGTTTCTCAGTACGGCCAATTGCTCACCGCTGAACTGCAGAGACACGTTGTGGACGCTGCCTCCAAGAACTTGGGCAAATTGCTTCGATGCCTCCACCAAAGTTTGCCCCCAGCTGTCGGCTTCCTGAAACAACTTTGTGAGTTTGACTTCATCACCAGGAATTAGCCGTTCTGGATAGAACCCCCAGAACGTACAGCTCGAATCAAAGCCACCGACGGACTTGTATTGAGCGCCCAGGTAGCCAAGACAGTCGATGCGTCGACCGAACTCGAATTCGGAAATTTGAGTTGCATCACCGATGCTGATCTGGCTGAGCATGCTCTCTTCGTTGCTCAACCCTTGGCGGTGCTTCTCTGCTCGCCACATGATCCGATGCAGCGTCAAACCAAATGCGTTGTGCGCGATGGAGTTGATCAGGTCCGTGTAGGCTTTGAGATCTTTGCGGTGAGCCTCTAGCTGTTGCTGCAGACGAGGAAGGTCGTTGGGGTGGCTCGGCCTGAAGGTGGTCCGCTTAGCTATTTCTTCTAAGACCCGTTTTTTGTTCGTCTTGTTGCTGTGCAGTTCAAGAACGAATGGGTCAAGCCCAGCAAGTGAAAGCCGGTTCTTCACCACTTCAAGAGCTGCTAGTTTCTCAGCAACAAACAGCACCTTCTTTCCCTCGGCAAGGCAGGCCGCGATCAAGTTCGTAATGGTTTGGGACTTGCCCGTACCCGGCGGGCCTTCGATCACCAGATTCTTCTTGAGCGACAAGACATCGATGAGGGCGCTGTGCTGAGAGCTGTCAGCGTCGTAGACCAGCGGGATGCTGGCCCCTGGGCCTTCTTCCACCAGATGTTCTTCGGCCAGGCTTAAGCCCGCTCCTCCGTCATCGGCTTTGCCTTCGAATACCTCACGAACGATTGGGTGATCAATGAGGGAGTTCTCTTCTCCGTTTGCGGGCCATTTGGTTGGATCTAAATCTCTAACCAGTAGCATGTTGCTGAAACTGAGCAAACACAGAGAAACTCGATGCTTGAGTGCGAAGCCGGGTTGTTTTTTGATGATCGACTGAAGCTCGGCAAAGTAGCCGTTCACGTCGATCTGTTCTTCACCTAGTTCAGGCAAGACCAGCCCGAAGTCGTTGCGCAGCTTCTCTCGCAGTGAGAGGTTCTCGGAGATGTCGTCTCCGGTGTACTGCAGGGAGAACTGCTGGATGCCCGCAACCTCCTTCTTTTGCAGCGACACAGGTACGCTGATCAAGGGGGCTGTGAAAGTTTTTTCGCTGTCCCGCTGATCTGGAAATTCCAAGAACCCGAGCACCAGAAACAGCATGTTCGCGCCGGTTTCCTCAATCGCCAGTGTTGCCTCGCGCTCGATCTTGCGGCAGTGCTTGGCCAGATCGTCCGGGTACATCAGTGCCCGAACATTTGACTCGTCTGACTCCTCCCCTGCATCTGAAATGTCGTACCCGGTTGGGACGCCCACCGATTTGGCCCACTCTCGGGGTTCGGGTCGTTGGAGTCGGCCATTGCGATCAACCCAGTCTCTTCGGGCGGGTTCAGGCAGTCCAAGCACGCTGATGGTGGCCTTGGTGTTTGCCTCAACTAGCTTTTGATAGATGGCGGCAGGGTGGCCCTCGACAAACTGCAGTGATTTGCCTGCGGTGTGCTTGAAGTTGATGAGGCGGTTTCGCCCTGTCAGATCGAGCAGTTTCAGGCGTAACTGCTCCAATGCTGATGTAAGAGGGGAAGCGCTATCGATCATGTTTTTCTCAAGGGATTGAAGTCATGCGGCTATTGCTTATGTCGTGCAGCAGTTCCTGATTCGATCGACGACTGATCTCTGATCCACCCATCGATGTCGGCCTTTGAGAATCGCCAGCTTCCGCCTACCTTGAAGGCTGGAATCTGTTTGGCTCCCGCCAGCCGGTAGATAGTTCGCTCGGTGACCTTGAGGTAGTCGGCGACTTCCCCAATGGTCATGATGGCGTTTTCAACTGGGCTGGATGGCATGGTCTTGGCCAGATTCATAGTAGGAAACGCCAGCATAGTGCAAAGTTTTCAATCTGCGGTTGAAAGATTGAAGGATTGTGCGGGGGTACAGGCTCACCGGATGAGCCCGGAGCCCCCTTGACAGATGAGCCCATTTAGTTACACTTCGACCTGCATCAAGACAAGGCCCGACGGCCTTACCAACCTGCCCCCGGGCAAGGTGGACGCGAAAGCGGATGCGGCTCCAGCCGGAGCAACCAACCGGGAGATGCGTCGGCCCTCCACAGACTCTCTGGAGGGCTTTTTT
>SYOC01000232.1 GCA_005804965.1 Pseudomonadota bacterium | reverse complement strand
TTGCCGGGCAGACGCTGACGGTACTGCCAGGACAGACGGCCTGTTTACGTTGCCTGTTTCCCACCATGCCTTCAGGAGACGAGATACCCACCTGTCAAGAAGCTGGCATCATCGGTAGCCTTGCTGGCAGCCTGGGCTTTGTCCAAGCGATGGAAGCGGTGAAATATCTTTCTGGAGAAGGCGTCTTGCTCACCGACCGGCTGCTCACCTATGATGCCTCGGCATCGCGCTGGCGGACGATTGGGATCAAACGAAACCCGCGCTGCCCTTTGTGCAGCGACGCACCGTCGATTACGAGCTTGGCACACGATGCTGATGCTGCCGAGGAAAGCTGTGCCGTAGCCTAAGCATCCACGCCAGAGGCACGAGTGAGAGCAAGGGTAAGGAGTTCTTATGAGTACGATTACTGGATTGACCTGCCGAGAATGCGGCCAGGAGTATCCGATCGCGCCGTTGCACGTCTGTGAGACGTGCTTTGGTCCGCTCGAAGTCGTGTACGACTACGACAGCATTCGCCAGCAATTGACGCGGGAGGTCATCGAATCTCGCCCGCGTTCCCTGTGGCGCTATCGCGAACTCCTCCCAGTGTCTGGTGAGCCCACCGTCGGACTGCATAGCGGATTTACCCCTTTGGTCAAAGCTGATCGTTTAGCGGCTTACTTTGGCGTGAAAGAACTCTACGTCAAAGATGATTCCGTCAATCATCCGACTTTCTCGTACAAAGATCGGGTTGTTTCAGTTGCTATTTCTAAAGCGATGGAGTTCGGCTTCGATACCGTGTCCTGCGCCTCGACTGGGAATCTGGCGAATTCGGTCTCTGCACATGCCGCCCGCGCTGGGCTGCGCTGCTTTATTTTTATTCCCGCTGACCTTGAACAGGGCAAAATCATTGGTTCAACCATTTACGGTCCACGCGCGGTCGGTATTCGCGGGAACTACGATGATGTGAACCGCCTGTGCAGCGAGATTGCTGATAAATACGGCTGGGCATTCGTGAACATCAACATTCGGCCCTACTATACCGAAGGCGCGAAGACCTACGGTTTCGAGATTGCCGAACAGCTGGGCTGGCGTTTGCCGCAGCATGTCATTGTTCCTACTGCTGGTGGCACGATTCTCCCCAAAGTTGCCAAGGCATTTGAAGAGCTGAAGAAAGTTGGCCTCATCGAAGGCTCGGTGCGCCCGAAGATTTACACAGCCCAGGCTGCCGGCTGTGCTCCAGTGATTCATGCGTTACATAAAGGCTCGGACTTGATCGTGCCGGTGAAGCCCAACACCATCGCGAAGTCGATTGCCATCGGCAACCCAGCGGACGGGTACTACGTGTTACGCGCTGTGCGTGATTCTGGCGGGTGGGGCGAAGCCGTCACTGATGCAGAGATCGTCGAAGGCATTCAGATCTTAGCGCGGACGGAAGGGATTTTTACGGAACCTGCCGGCGGGACAACCGTCGCAGTGACGAAAAAATTGATCGAGCAAGGGCGTATTCCGCGTAACGAGTCCATCGTCATCTGTATTACCGGCAACGGCTACAAAACCATTGAAGCTGTCGTGAATGACGTTGAGTCTCCGTTCGAGATCAATGCTCGCTTACAGGAATTCGACGAATTGTACCGCTCTCTTGCTCCGACCACGACGCCAGCACTGGGCGCGTCGGAGTTGCATTAATAGCGTGACTGCCAATTGAAGGTAGTGGTACAGTTTCGTTTTGTCTTGTAGGGGCACCCCTATGTGGGTGCCCTTTTGCTGGGCGGCCACGCAGGGCCGCCCCTACGAAGACATAGGAATGAATCAAATTGAACCACTACCCAATTGAATGGGTGGTTGCCAGAGAAAAGGAAAATCGCCACAGTAGAGGCGATTTCGCTTGAGGAGGGACAAGGCATGAGTGTTCGTGTGCGGGTGCCCACCCCGCTGCGCCGCTTTACTGGCGGTGCCGAAGAGGTCAGTGTCGCAGGAACGACCATAGCGACGCTGGTGGAAGATTTAGAAAAAAATCACCCTGGCATCAAAGAGCGCATCTGCGATGATGAGGGTAAAATCCGTCGTTTCGTCAACATCTTTGTGAATGGCGATGACATCCGCTTCCTTGATAACCTGGAAACAGCGATCAAAGACGGCGATGAAGTCTCCATCGTTCCGGCTATTGCCGGAGGATGACGCATGTCATTACTGCCGGCATGGGGCGAGGGCCTTCCTCCATCGCAACCCCTACGAGTCCCCTCAGTGTTGCACCTCATCGGCAACACCCCCATGCTGGAGATTACCACCATGACGCGCGGTCTCTCGCCGCGCGTTCGTGTTTTTGCCAAGCTCGAAGGCTTTAATCCCGGCGGTTCGGTCAAAGACCGTCCGGCGTTGTGCATGGTCGAAGAGGGGTTGCGCTCTGGCGTCCTCCTGCCGGGGAAAACCATCCTCGATTCCACGTCCGGCAATACCGGGATTGCGCTCGCGATGGTTGGAGCCGTGCTCGGGTATCCGGTCGAGCTGGTGATGCCTGCCAATGTCAGCATCGAGCGTAAGAAAATCATCCTCGCCTATGGAGCCAAGGTCACGTTTAGCAGCGAATTTGAAGGGTCTGACGGAGCGATCCGCCTGTGTCGGCAAATTCTCCACGACGCACCGGAACGCTACTTTAAGCCCGACCAGTATTTCAACGAGGCGAATCCATCCGCTCATTATCGCACCACTGGCCCGGAGATTTGGCAGCAAACGCAAGGACAAGTGACGCACTTCCTCGCTGGCATCGGCACTGGCGGCACGGTGATGGGGACCGGCAGGTTCCTCAAGGAGCGCAATCCGCATGTGCAAGTCGTCGCCGTGGAGCCGGACGATGCCTTCCATGGCTTGGAAGGGCTGAAGCATATGGCGAGTTCCATCGTTCCCGGCATCTATCATGAGCACGAACTCGACCGTAAGATTCCGGTGGCGACCGAGGATGCCTACGAGACGGTCTATCATCTGGGGAAAGAAGAAGGGGTGTTGGTCGGGCAATCGTCGGGGGCTGCTTTATGGGCGGCGCTCAAGGTCGCCAGAGAAATCGACGAGGGCACGATCGTGACGATTTTTCCGGATTTCGGCGATAAATACCTAAGCACCACGCTCTGGCGCGGATGGACAGACTTTCATCAACGCGACCGAGCCCGTCGGTCAGCTGTGTGAGAGGGGGAAAAAGTATGCGGGAGAAATTCTATCTCACGTATCCTCCAGTGTTGGTCAAAGAGCCGATCCTGTATCTCCTGACGAAAAAATTTAATGTCGTCACCAACATTCGCGGGGCCAACGTTTCCCACGATATGGGCCTGCTCGCCCTCGAAATTGAAGGCGCTCAGGAAGAAATTGACCAGTCGGTCTCGTGGCTACGCGAACAAGGCGTCACCGTCGAGCCTATCGAAAAGAACGTCATCGAGTAGGCGATGCTGTCCGACGAGCAGATCGAGCGCTACAGCCGCCAGATCATCCTCCCGCAAGTGGGAGGCAAAGGCCAAGAAAAGCTCCTGTCGGCAAAAGTGCTCGTATACGCGAGCGGTGCCGTGCATGCTGCGACTCTCCACTACCTTGCCGCAGCTGGAGTGGGAACTCTCGGAGTCTTCAGCGAAGCGCGTGACGATATCCTGTCGGCGCTTTCTTCCCTGCAAGATAGCGACAGTGTACACGTCCTCACTCGCCTGAATCCTGATTGCACAATCATCGTGCATGAAGCGGAGGCTGTGCGTTCGCCCCGTCGTCTTGTCGAAGCCTACGATGTCGTCATTGCCGACTCAGTAGAGCTGCATGATGCCTGTCTGCAAGCGCACCGCCCTTTTGTTTATGCTCAGATCGCAGGCGAAGAGGCGTGGCTCGCTGTCTTGCGCGGCTATGAAGCTGATGCTCCATGCCTGCGTTGTGCCCCACAAATCCTTCCCGCCACTGCTGCGGTGTCTCAACACTCGGCAATCGGTGACTTGTTCGTCGGCGCGCAGCTTGCCACTGAAACCGTGAAGCATCTGCTCGGGATGCCGTGCTCGCCAGTGACTCATCGTCTCCGTTTCCATTTCCCTTCGTTCCAATGCGCAATGGAAATCATGGACAAATCTCCCCATTGTTTGACGTGTGGAATCGTTGTTCATCGCTGAACACTCGTTTGGCGAGATCTGACTACGGCAAACGCACCGCCCCCAAGGGATTGTTTGCACTCTTACCAGAGTGTAGGATCGTGCCTTTATTCTTTCTTGAAGGAGCCAGTACGCATGGAGAAAGGTGTTACCCTCTGGTTTACCGGGCTTTCGGGCTCGGGAAAATCAACGATTGCCAATGCCCTCACCCCTCGGCTGAAAGCCCTGGGCAAACGAGTCGAGATTCTCGATGGAGATGAAGTCCGCACCAACCTGAGTAAAGGATTAGGTTTCAGCAAAGAAGACCGTGACACCAATATCCGGCGCATTGGTTATGTTGCGCAACTGCTCACGCGCAATGGCGCGGTGGCGATTACTGCCGCGATCTCTCCGTATCGCGCGATTCGAGACGAAGTGCGCTCTCGCATCGGCGATTTTGTCGAGATCTATGCCAAATGTCCGCTGGATGCGCTGGTCGCCCGCGATGTCAAAGGGCTGTACAAAAAAGCGCTGGCCGGTGAGATCAAAGAATTTACCGGCGTCTCCGATCCTTACGAAGAGCCGTTGCACCCTGAAATCGTGGTCGAGACTGACCGCGAAACCGTGGAAGAGAGCGTCAACAAAGTGCTCGCTCGCTTAGCTGAGCTAGGCTATCTGCCCTCGGATGCTACGTTGCCGATTGCTCCGCACGGTGGGCTTTTGGTCAATCGTTTGGTGACAGGTGTGCGTCGTGAGGAACTCTTAGAGAAAGCGCGTTCCCTGCCTATCATCCAGTTGGACGAACGTGCGCAGAGCGATGTGGAGATGATTGCCGTCGGCGCGTTCTCACCGTTGCGCGGGTTCTTAGGCGAAGATGATTACCGTTCCGTTGTTGACGATATGCGGCTCGCGAACGGGCTGCCGTGGTCGATTCCGATCTCGCTGCAGGTGTCGCGCGAGCAAGCCAGTAAGCTCAAAGAAGGCTCTGAGGTTGCGTTGACTGATGAGCGTGGTGTGGTGCTCGCTATCTTGGATTTGGCGGAACTCTACTCGCCAGACCGTCAAGAAGAAGCCCAGCTTGTGTATGGCACGACGGAGAACGCCCACCCCGGGGTGGCAGCCATGTTACAGGCTGGTGAGGTCTATCTTGGTGGCGAGATTCATGTGGTGAATCGACCGGATACTGTGGCGTTCCCTGCGTATCATCGCGACCCGGCGCAGACCCGCGCCCTCTTTCGCGAACGCGGCTGGCGGACGGTGGTTGGCTTCCAGACCCGGAATCCTATTCATCGCGCCCATGAATACATCACCAAAGGCGCACTCGAAATCGTCGATGGCCTGATGCTGCACCCCCTGGTTGGCAAGACCAAAGGCGACGATATCCCCGCCGATGTGCGCATGCGTTGCTACGAGGTGTTGATGGAGCATTACTATCCACAAGACCGCGTCCTCTTGTCCGTCTATCCAGCGGCTATGCGTTACGCTGGCCCGCGTGAAGCCATCTTCCATGCGCTCGCCCGTAAAAATTATGGATGCACGCATTTCATTGTTGGCCGCGATCATGCTGGCGTCGGCAACTACTATGGAACCTACGACGCGCAGAAACTCTTCGATGAGTTTCAACCCGGTGAGTTGGGCATCCAACCATTAAAGTTCGAGAACGCTTTCTACTCGAAAGTAACCGGACAGATGGCGACGGCCAAAACAGCCCCCGGCGGACCGGACACGCAGGTAAATCTCTCGGGAACGAAAGTACGCGAACTACTCAGCCAAGGGCAACTGCCGCCGCCTGAGTTTTCCCGTCCCGAGGTAGCCAATATCCTGATTGATTCGATGAAGAAGTAAGACCGATACGGCCTTGGGTGCCATTGCTGGTGCCCTGGGCCGCTGGCTGAGGTACGGCTATTCGTCAGTGGCCGCGCCGATGCGGATAATCAACGTGCCGTCTTGATGACGCCGCCCGCCAAAGAACAAAGTGCCGTGGTTCTTAATGGACAGGGCAGTTTTCATGAGGGGTGTTGGCGGTGCCCCTTCCATAATCATCACCTGCAAAGCGATACGTTCTGAAGCGAAGTGCTTTGGCACAACTTGCAGGACGCGTCCCCCAGGTAGCGAAAAATCCACTTGATTGCCCCACTCGACCTTGCGACGCTCTTCTTGCATCAGCCGATAGGAGTTGTAGGGCGTGCTACTCACCTGTCGCCAGATGTCCTCCAGCCTTGTATCGAAATACGGTGAATCGTTCGAAGCCAGGACCGTCTCAATGCGGAGTTCCACCATTTCGCCTGCGTACACAACCGTGGCCCACAAAAGGGCACCAAAAACGCAAGCAAATAGTGCCGGGGAACTCTTCATCGCTGTTCCTCCATGCTTTCGTCTCCCACCCAGATCACGGTGGCGTGATGGGTCGGTTCGTTCCAGACCAGCACGGGGTTCGAGGTCGAGAGCGATTCAATCTGCGCTTGATTGTTCTCGCTAACTAGGCTTTTTGTCACCTGTTCTTGCGGAGAAGGCGGCAGCAAGAACTGTACTGCGGCGAGAACAATGACGGCCATCGCCGTTGCCCACACTGGCGTTCGCCACGACCAGAACGCCAGCCACGATTCTCTCCAGCCCGACACACGTGTCCGCCAGAAAGGTGGCGGCTGCGAGAGCTTCGCCTCCACACCTTGCCAAAAGCCGGAGAAATCAACGTCGTCAATGTGGTCGTCAATTGTTTGACAGAGAAGCTCCTGGCTGCGATTGAGCAGCGCGACCGTACGTGTACATACTGAGCAATCCGTCACATGGCGGCTCAGTTCTCTGCGTAACGGGCTTTCGAGTTCACCGTCATAGAGAAGAGGGAGCAAGCGTTGAGCGTGCGCACAAGCAATCATAGACGTATGGAAAACCGGGATGGGCTTCGCCGCATAATCGAGCGAAGCGCGGTGGAGACAGGATAGAGGGAGAGATCGCAGATCATGGAAGACCAGCGTTACAAGTCGTCGCGGAGACGGGATTGCAACTTTTTCCGGGCGTAATGTAGACGGCTCATAACGGTTCCCCGGGAGCACTGCAAGACATCGCTAATCTCTTCGTACGAAAGGCCTTCGACTTCTCGCAGGAGTATGACCGCTTTATGCGCGGGCGTCAACTCGTCGAGGGCTTCGCGGATGCGCTCCCCTAATTCTTTGTCTTTGACTTTCTCGAATGGGTCAGTGTCCGCCGAGTCCGGCATCGCTTCAATCCCACCCCCCTCTCCCTCCCCTTGGTCATCGCGGTCGAGTAAAGGCTGGCGGTTCTTCTGCCGTTGCCGATCAATCGCGAGGTTCACAGTGATACGGTAGAGCCACGTGTAGAAGCTCGCTTCTTCTTTGAACTTCTGAATACTCGTGAACGCCTTAGCAAATGCCTCCTGCGCAACTTCGAGCGCGTCTTCCCGATCATGCACGATGCCAAACGCAATGGCCACCGTCTTCCGCTGATACCGCTCGACCAGTTCGCGAAATGCTTGTCGATCACCGCTCTTGCACTGACGAACTAATTCCCAATCGCTTTGTTCCACAGCTTCCGCATGTTCTACAGACGGGTCGGGCCGCCGTTCTATTCAGGTTGATGTTCTTGGGGACACGGCACGAAAACGCTGCCGCGCTGCCGTGTGAGCCTGTTGCAAAAGAAAGTAGTAGAGCGGTGAATTTCCCTAGGGGTTCGGCGTCGAAGGTAACAAACAGCCATTTCCTTGTCTAGCAACTTGACAATAGGCGTGGTTGGCATTATCAATTGCCTGCCTTATGGAGGGGAAGAGGGTAGAAGCGTCACTCCACAACCGCGCTCTCTACAACTAGCACGCTATGATAGAAGTCCAACATCTCACCAAACGTTATGGCGATCTTACCGCAGTCTCCAGCATTTCTTTCAGCGTTGCTTCCGGTCAAATTCTCGGCTTTCTCGGACCGAACGGGTCGGGAAAGACGACGACCATGCGGATCATCACGGGGTTTTTGCCGGCAACAAGCGGCACCGTGAAAGTGGCCGGGTTCGACATCTTCGACGATTCGTTTGAAGTACGCAAACGCATTGGCTATCTGCCGGAAACGCCGCCACTGTATAATGACATGACGGTGACGTCATATCTCCGCTTTGTCGCACGCATCAAAGGCATGGCGCGTGGCGAGATTTCTGCAGCGCTCGACCGTGTCCTCATGCGTTGTGGCTTAGGGCATGTGGCAAACCGCGTGACCGGTCATCTCTCCAAAGGGTACCGTCAGCGTGTCGGTCTCGCCCAAGCCATTATTCATAATCCTGACGTGCTGGTGCTGGACGAACCGACGGTCGGACTTGATCCTCAACAAATCATTGAAATTCGTACCCTGATTAAAGAACTCGCTGGCGCTCACACGGTCGTCCTTTCCACGCATATCCTGCCAGAAGTTGCGCAGGTCTGTGAGAAAGTCGTCATCATCAGTTCTGGCCATGTGGTGAAGGAAGGTCTGATTACCGACCTTACCCAAGACGGACAGACCTTGGAAGACGTTTTCCTCCGTGCGATTTCCCAAGAAGGAGCAGCCCCCGACTTCCCGCAAGCCGTGAGTGAGGAGGCGGCACAATGAGAAATATTCTGACCATGGTGGGGAAAGAGTTGCGCGCCTACTTCGTCTCCCCGGTGGCCTACGTCGTTCTCACGGGGTTCTTACTCCTGGGCGGTTGGTTCTTCTTCAATCTGCTCTCCCGCTTCAATTTAATGTTGACCCTGTACACCCAAATGCAGGGCGGTGAAGCTATAAACCGGCTTAACCTCAATGACTATGTCATTGCTCCGCTCATGCATAACTTAGCCATCGTGCTCGTGATCTTAGTCCCGATGATCACCATGCGTTCTTTCGCTGAGGAGAAGAAAAACGGTACCTACGAGTTACTGCTCACCTCCCCACTCCGCACTGGGGAATTGGTGTTGGGGAAATTTTTTGCTTCCTTTTTGTTCATTTGCATTATGATCGGCTTGACCGGCATGTTCCCTGCCATTTTGCTCATCTTCGGCAATCCCGAAATTGGCGTGATGGTCTCAGGGTATATAGGCTTAGTGCTCTTGGCCACAGTTTTTGTCGCTCTCGGATTGCTTACTTCTTCGTTTACTGAGAATCAGATTGTCGCTGCCGTGAGCGGTCTCGTTGCCACCCTCCTTCTCTACATCATCGGCTGGCCGGCAGATTCTGCGGGTGATGTCCTTGGGCCACTGCTCCGTTATCTCTCAGTCACTGAGCATTTCGCTGATATGGTCAAAGGACTCATCGACACTCGCGGTCTCGTCTATTTTGGTAGCCTTATCGTGCTGGCGCTTTTTCTCACCCAGCGTTCGGTCGAGTCACTACGCTGGAGGTAAGCTGCATGTCTCGTTTCGCTTCGTTTTACGGCATTGTTGGCGTCATCCTGCTACTTTTTGCTGGCATCGCCTACTTCATCACCCGAGACCTTTCTTCCTATGTGTATCTCCACGTCATTATCGGCGTGGTCGCACTCATTGCCTTTCTCTCGGCGACGAAGGGCTCACTTTCCTCTTTCTTTGGCGAACGTTCCACCAAGTACGGTATGAGTGCCGTTTTCTATGCACTCCTCTTCATTGGCATTCTGATCTTTGCCAATGTCATCTCAGTCCGCCATCACCAACGTCTCGATTTGACCGAATCTGGCGTGTACAGCCTGTCGCCGCAGACCACTGGCGTCCTGGAACGACTGGAAAAACCTTTAGTAGTCAATGCGTTTGTGGAGGCTGGGTCTGACCCTCAGCTCCGAGAAATCCTCGATAGCTACCGTTATGCTTCTGACAAGGTCACGTTCTCGTTGATCGATGCCGACAAGCAGCCAGACCTCGCAGAAAAATACCAGATCACGAGCGTTCCTGCCGTACATTTGCAGTATGACGAACGCACGAACGTCGTGAATCAATTAAGCGAAGAAGCCTTGACCAACGGCGTCATCAAAGTTACTCGCACGGAACAGAAAACCGTCTACTTCCTCGAAGGACATGGTGAACCGAGTATCGACGAAATGGGCGATCCCAAAGGCTACGGCCAGATCAAGACTGCTCTCGACAACGAAAGTTATGGGGTCAAGAAATTAGTGCTCTCCGAAGGAGCAGCTATCCCTGACGATGCCAATTTACTGGTCATTGGCGGTGCCGAGCGCACACTTCTTCCGCACGAGACGCAAGCCATTGACGCTTATCTCAAGAAAGAAAAAGGCGGACGGGCACTCTTTCTTCTGACTCCCCGTGCAACGCCAGAATTAGCAACCTACTTGAACGAGTGGGGCGTCGCCGTCGGTAACGATGTGATTGTGGATGAGCAAGTCCAATTGTTGAAAGGAAAGACGTTCACGCTCACGCCTTTTGTGACGACCTACGGTGCCCATCCGATCACCGAAGAGTTAAGCCGTCGCGGTTCCTCGGCCCTGACCACCTACGGCATCTCCCGCTCTATTGAACCTCAGGCCGACGGGAAAAAAGGATTAACGGCCGTGAGTCTTGCGAAGACTGGACCGAATGCCTGGGCAGAAACCGATCTTGAAAGCGTCTTCCAGAAACAGACCGCGCGACTAGACGAGCAAGATCGCCGTGGCCCGGTCTCCCTCGCGGTTGCGGTCACGGCAAACTTGAAAGACCTCGGACTTAATCACGACGGAGCTTCTCGCCTCGCAGTGTTCGGCAACGCGGGTTTCGCCAACAATCAATTCATTGGTCAGTACTACAATCGTGACTTGCTGATGAATACGATCAACTGGTTAGTGGGCGAAGAAGGTCTCCTCTCTGTGCGTGCCCGCACCATGCGTGCCTCGCGCGTCCAATTCTCTGCCCAACAGGGAACCCTGATTTTTTACCTCTCCGTGTTAATCCTGCCTGAGCTGTTACTCATCGCCGGGCTCGCCGTATGGTGGCAACGACGATAAAGCTTACAGAAGCGAGCGACCGTCGTCCGCTGTGGGCAGACCGTTTACCAGATCGGGACAATTGTTATGAGCTTGCCTAAAGCTATTATCATGGCCGTCGTTCTCGTGGCGTTGGGTGCGTACGTCTACCTCGTCGAACTTCCCCGCGATGAAGAGACCGCAGCCAAGAAGAAGCTCTTCACCTTTGCTAAGGACGCAGTTTCTGAGGTGCAACTCACCTATCCAGAACGCAGCATTCATCTCAAGAAGGACACC
>SYOC01000231.1 GCA_005804965.1 Pseudomonadota bacterium | reverse complement strand
TGGAGTATGGTTTTCGCCTGCCGTCGGCGTTGGATAATCGACCGCTGAGCTTTGCCGAGTTCGAGCACTTGGCTGGACAGCGCGTCTATGTCTCGGCTACGCCTGGGGATTACGAGCAACGCCAGAGCGGTGAGCAGATTATTGAGCAGTTGATCCGACCCACTGGTCTGATCGACCCAGAAATTGTCGTGCGTCCCGCCAAAGCTCAAGTGGACGATTTGCTCGACGAGATTCGCAAGCGGGTCGAGCTTGGCGAACGGGTGCTTGTCACCACGTTGACGAAAAGACTGGCTGAGGATCTCACCGACTATTACCAAGAGCTGGGCATCAAAGTGCGCTACCTGCACTCTGATATCGACACCCTCGACCGTGTGGAGATCATTCGCGAGCTGCGGCGTGGTGGGTTCGATGTCCTTATCGGCATCAACTTGCTGCGTGAAGGTTTGGACATTCCCGAAGTATCATTAGTGGCAATTCTCGATGCTGATAAAGAAGGGTATTTACGTTCCGAGCGCTCGCTGATTCAAACGATTGGTCGCGCCGCGCGTCATCTGAACGGCTTGGTGCTGATGTATGCCGATGTGATGACCGAGTCCATGCGCCGCGCCATCGGAGAAACGCAGCGCCGCCGTCGCGTGCAAACCGCTTTCAATGAAGAACACGGCATCACACCGCAAAGCGTGAAAAAAGCGCTGGCTGGTCCACTGATCAAAGTCTACGAAGCCGAGTACGAGACCGTGTCGCTGGTCGCAGAAGAAGCAGCGGACTACCTCTCGCCGGAACAGGCAGGTGCCTTAATCGACCGGACACGCAAGGAGATGAAAGAAGCAGCAGCGGCCCTAGAGTTCGAGCGTGCCGCCGAGCTGCGCGACCGACTGCACGCGCTGGAGCAACGCTCGTTAGGGCTCACGCAAGCCGGGGTAGCCCTCCCGGTGCTACGTCCAGCGAAGGACACCAAACCTGCCGCCGGACGACGCTCTGGCGGTGCTGCGCGTGATGCTGGTGCTGGCAAAGCTGCGGCTCGCAGCCGTACCATGCGCTGGCAGAAGTAAAAGAAAGGTCCACGACCGAGTAGGATAAGGTTGTATTGACGACACCATGACGACAAAGACAGCAACGAAACGTTCTTCTGTGAAACCCTCCGTAGATTTGGCACGGGCGCAAGCCGTGCTCAACGCCGAAGCCGAGGCAATCCTCTCGATTCGACTCGATGCTCATTTCCTCCAAGCCGTAGAAATCCTGCGCAAATGCAAAGGGAAAGTCATCACCACTGGCATGGGCAAAGTGGGTACTATCGCGGTGAAACTGGCAACGACGCTCTCGTCTACTGGCACGCCTGCGTGCTTCTTGCATCCCGGTGAAGCCGCTCATGGCGATTTGGGCTTGGTCAGCAAAAACGATGTGCTGATTACCTTCTCGAACAGCGGTAAAACCCGTGAAGTGCAGGAAACCATTGCACGCGCGAAGAAGCTTAATGGTATGCACTTGATTGCCATTACCGGCCACCCCGATTCCCCGATTGGGAAACAAAGCGACATCGTACTGTCCATCGGTGCGGTGACCGAGCCGTGTCCGCTTGGATTGACGCCTTCAGCGAGTACCACCGCGATGATGGCACTCAGCGATGCGTTGGCGTTGGTGCTGATGCAAAAGAAGGGATTTACCAAAGCGGATTACGCGAAATTCCACCACGGCGGCTATCTTGGGAAGCGAGCGCGGAAGGAAGCGAAACAAGCGTCCGACCGCCCTCGAATGCATCTCGAAGTGGTGACCTGAAGAGGCGACCGGAGAATGGTAGTCTGTCATTCCGGGCGAGCATCGCGAGACCCGGAATCCAGGTTTTGTTCCTGGATGCGCGGGCATGACGGCCAGAGATATGCTTTCGTTCCTGCTTTCGTTTTGCCGCCTACACATTAACCCTGATGCTCAACTCACGGAGCTGTTTCGCTTCGACCGGACTTGGGGCTTGGGTCATGAGACACACCGCCTTCGCGGTCTTCGGGAACGCAATCACTTCGCGGAGCGACTCCGCGCCGGCAAAGAGCATGGCCATGCGGTCCACACCAAACGCGATCCCGCCGTGCGGCGGTGCACCGTAGGACAAGGCTTCCATCAGAAAGCCGAATTTCTCTTGTGCTTCGTCTTCTTTGATACCAAGACAAGCGAAGACTTGTTGTTGGACATCGAGGCGATGGTTTCTGATGCTGCCGCCGCCAAGTTCGAGTCCGTTCAACACCAAGTCGTAGGCGCGTGCATGTACCTGACCTGGATCGGTAGCCAGCAAGGCGAGGTCTTCCTCGCGCGGTGAGGTGAACGGATGATGCATGGCGACATAGCGCTTGGCTTCGTCGTCATACTCCAACAGCGGGAAATCCGTGACCCAGAGAAAGCGAAACTCTTCTTTGGGAATCAAGCCCAACTTGTCACCGAGATGCAGGCGTAGGCGGGACAGGACATCGCACACCACCTTTTCTTGATCGGCCACCATCAGTAACAGGTCGCCTTTCTTGAAGCCGAGTGCTGTTTCGATCTCTGCTTTCTTCTCATCGCTGACAAACTTGGCCAGAGGCGATTGCCAACCTTCGTCGGTGATACGAAACCACGCCAGACCTTTGGCCCCGAACCCCTGCGCTAAAGGATTGAGGTCGTCGATCTCTTTGCGCGAAAAAGAGCAGTCGGAGATGAGAATCCCGCGAATGACACCGCCCTTAGCTACGACATCTGAAAACACCTTGATCTCAGTTGCGCGGAAGAGATTGGTGAGTTCGCTGAGTTCCAGCCCAAAGCGAATATCCGGCTTATCGTTGCCATAACGCGCCATCGCCTCGGCATAGGACATACGCGGGAACGGAGTAGGAATCTCCATACCTTTCAGCTCGCGGCAAGCTTTGACCATCATGCCTTCGCTCAAACGGAAAATATCGTCCGGTTGAATGAATGACATTTCGATGTCGATCTGCGTGAACTCTGGCTGGCGGTCAGCGCGTAAGTCCTCGTCGCGGAAACAGCGGGCGATCTGGAAATACTTATCGAAGCCGCCGACCATTAAGAGCTGCTTAAAAAGTTGCGGCGACTGCGGCAAGGCGTAGAAAGAGCCTGTGTTGACCCGGCTGGGGACAAGATAATCGCGTGCGCCTTCAGGCGTGCTCTTCGTCAGAAAAGGCGTTTCGACTTCGAGGAAGCCTTGCCCATCGAGGTAATCGCGGACGCTTTTCACCAAGCGATGGCGCAGCAGGAGATTGCCGTACATTTGTGGACGGCGCAGGTCGAGATAACGGTGGCGCAAGCGCGTGTTCTCTGCCGGATTAGTTTCCTCGTCGATAGGAAACGGTGTCGTGCGCGATGAGTTTAGCACCCGCAGTTCGTTGACTTGCAGCTCCACTTCACCAGTCGGCAGATTTGGGTTGACCGTTTCCGGCGAGCGCCGGGCGAGCACGCCGCGTGCCGCGAACACGTATTCCAGACGGACATCTTTGGCCTCGGTGTGAGCAGCCTCGTTGATTTGCGGATTGAACACGACCTGGAGCAGGCCGGAACGGTCGCGCAGATCAATAAAGGTGACGCCGCCATGATCGCGTCGGGCATTGACCCAGCCCATGACCGTCAGTTCTTGTCCCACCTGGGAGGGGCGGGGTTCACCGCAGTAACAGCTTCGTTTCCAGTCGCCTAGTAGTTTCATAGAAAAGTTCTTAGTTTTTAGTTGTGAGTGATGAGTTCTGGATTGTCAGCCGTTCAGCTCTCAATTGGTCGCTTTTCGAGAACTACCAACTAAAAACTTATAACTAACAACCGTGCAGTAACCGTGCAGCTAATTGCCGGCATTGCGGATAGCGTTCATCAAATCCGGAGTGGCAAGTGACAAATCCACCGACATTGGCCGATCCGTCTTGGTCTGCATATCTCTGACCGTGCCTTTGCCAGCAGCGAGTTCATCCTCGCCGAGGATCAAGACATGGCGGGCAGCGAGTTTGTCGGCGCGGCGCATCTGCGCCTTGAGCCCGCGACCGCCGCTTTCCAGTTCGACGCGATAGCCGCTGCTGCGCAGGCGTCGCGCCACTGCAAAGGCTTGGTGCTCTGCCGCCGCTCCCAGCGGAGCAATGAAGACCTCCGGTGGAGTAGCGAAGTCGCGGTTCTGCGCCTGAATCAGCATGGCCAAGCGTTCCACGCCAATGGCGAAGCCAATGCCGGGAATGGCTGGTCCGCCTAATTGCTCGACGAGCCCGTCGTAGCGACCGCCGCCGCAGACCGCGTTCTGCGACCCGAGACCTTCGGCCAAGATCTCGAAAGACGTGCGGCAATAATAATCCAAGCCGCGCACCAGTCGTGGATTCACTACTATGCGCACCTGCTCCTGCCGCAAGCGCTCTTGGACGCTGGTAAAATGCGTACGACACGGATCGCATAGAGAATCGGCGAGCGCTGGAGCCTGAGCGGTCGCTTGACGACAACCGTCTTTCTTACAGTCCAGCAAGCGCAACGGATTGCGATTGAGCCGCGAATGACAATCTTCGCACAGCGCGGCGAGTTTGCTCTCGCCGAAGGCACGCAGTTGCTCGCGATACCCGGGGCGGCAAGTTGGACAGCCCAGCGAATTGATATCGAGCGTCACCTCAAGCTGCAACGCGACGAAAAAATCGTGCAGCATGAGCAGCAGCTCGGCGTCGATCAAGGGATCATCTCGCCCGAGGATTTCCGCGCCGATCTGGTGAAACTGACGATACCGTCCTTTTTGCGGGCGTTCGCGGCGAAACATCGGGCCGATATAAAATAGCTTCGAGACTGGCTCTTTCTGATGAAGCGAATGCTCGATATACGCGCGAATCACCGAGGCCGTTCCCTCTGGACGCAAGGTCAGCGAGGACTCGTCGCGATCCGGGAACGTGTACATTTCCTTCTCGACGATATCGGTGGTTTCCCCAATCGCGCGAGCGAAGAGATCAGTCTTTTCCAGAATCGGCACGATGATCTCGGAAAAACCATAGGCGGCGAAGGACGTGCGTGCCTGCGTCACGAGCATCTGCCATAACGCGCTCTCCTCCGGCAAAATATCGCGGAACCCTCGAACTGCGGCTGTCTTCATGATGTCCTCAAAGAAGCTGGATTGTGCCAGAGGAGAGCGTGGCAATCAATGTCGAGAGGCGCGGGAAGAGATTGTGCAGCCGCGACGGTTCGTGAACCGCCTCTACTCTCGCGAAGAAGATGCGCCTAAGATAGCCCACAACGGTATTCCGACAGAAGGACGAACCATGGCCAAGAACCTGACGAACGGGCATGGCAAATTGGACAAGATCCTGTCTCGGCTCAGCGCTCTCGACAAACAGGCCGAGACCGGGCAGCGGCAAGTCAACAGCCAGATTCGCTTGATGACGCAGTTGCTTGGTGAAGTCGCACGCATGGCACGTGAGACCTCGCAAGCGGTACAGAGAATTAGCGAGATTCAGGAAGACGTTGCCTTTATGGCGAACGAGGCCCGTAAAGAAGCGAAAGAAGCAAAAGAAAGAGTGATCGAACTGTCGATCAGATCGCAGCGGCATTAACCGCCCCTACTTCCCTAACGAGAGAGCACCAATGGAAAACTCTTCGACGGCACTGATTTTCGACCATCTCCTTCGGATGGAAAAAGAACTCACCGACCTCCGGCAAGTCCTGCTCAAAAATCATGGGACAGAAATCGCCAATCGGCATCCCGGTTCTCTCCGGGGTGTGTGGCAGGGGACGATGCTTGAAGAAAAAGATTTTGCCGAGGCGAAAGCTGTGTTGTTTCCAGAGAGAGACTTACGATGAGGAGGCGAGAAAGAAATGTATGTCGCTGATGCCCACGCGTTGGGTTGGTACTTCACGGACGATCCACGGCTTGGATCTGAGGCTGCCCACGTCCTCGAGCGTTCGGAGCGCGGAGAATTTCCGATTCTTGTGCCAACCATTATCCTCGCTGAACTTTTCCATATCGGCAGAAAGAAACGTATCTCTTTGGAGTTTGCGGAACTGCTGCGAAAGATAGAGGAGCGAGGAAATTTTATCGTCACAGACCTGGATTTCTCCACGATCAAAAAGCTGCCTGACGTTGTTACGCTGCCTGAGTTGCACGATCAAATCATTGTCGCAACCGCTCTCTTGTATGAAGCCGCAGTATTGACCAAAGACGGAGCGATCAGAGACGCTGGTTTTGTTGCGACGGTTTGGTAAACCATCTTCCGGTGTCCCCTTGGGTACGACCCTGTCTTGCCGTAGGAGTGCGGTGCCCGCGCCCGAGCATTCATCATCATTTCGCGCTAGACAAACGGCGAGCGTATATGTTACGAGATTCCCCGTTGACGTTGGTGAACTATCCCCCCTACGTGAACACGCCGGGCCTGATGTAGGGGTGCGGTCTCCGCGCCCACGGAACGCGATGGTTCCACCCGGCAGGGCGAGGGAACCTCGCCCCTACACCAGCCAACGAGAGGATGATGACCTACGACCCGCATCTCCATCATCGTCGGTCGATTCGTTTACCGGGATATGATTACGCTGCCGCTGGCGGGTATTTCATTACGATTTGTACCCAGCATCGGGAATGCCTGTTCGGTGAGGTGGTGGATGGGGAGATGCGGTTGAACGAGGCGGGCAAAATGGTAGCCGAATGTTGGCAATGGTTGTCCACCCAATTTCCACAGATAGCAATTGACGCCTGGGTGGTCATGCCGAACCATTTTCATGGGGTCCTCGTTATCACCGATGTTCGTAGGGGCGGTTCGGGAACGGGAGGTAAAGCGTGTCACGGTCGCGTGTCCAGCGTATCCAGCGCCGACGCCGGTAGGGGCGGTTCGCGAACCGCCCCTACAATCCAAACGAGAGAGAAACCGTTAGGCCGATTAATCGGTGCCTTCAAAACCGTTTCCACCAAACGCCTCAATCTTCTTCGCCACACTCCTGGCCTGCCGCTCTGGCAACGCAATTATTACGAACACGTCATCCGTAACGAAGATGACCTCAATCACATCTGCCACTATATCGCCAACAATCCCCTCAAATGGGCGGAAGATGAAAATCATCCCCTCGTGACCGCCCCTTGCTCACGTCTGCGGCTCTGACAAAACGCACTCGGCTCTGCTACCCTTTCCCTCACTTTTTCTTGTCCACCAGTGTGGAGCGAAAGGGGGAATGATGCCACGTTCTCAACCGTCGAAGGAAAGTGTGTTGGTGCTGGGTGGTGCCCGTTCGGGTAAGAGTGTCTATGCGCTGCGTCGTGCCCAGGAATGGGACGGCTCGTTGGTGTATCTGGCGACTGCTGAAGCCAAAGATGCAGAGATGAAGCGGCGTATCTCGCGACATCGCGCTCAACGCCGTAGCCGCCGCTGGATCACAGTCGAGGAACCCCTCGCCGTGGTCTGGCAATTGAAGGAACTGGATGAGCAGATTGGTGGTGTCGTGCTCGACTGCGTCACCTTGTGGGTGTCGAATGCGTTGCTCACCAATCAGGTGGCGGAACTGGAGAGCCAAGTGGCAGAGTTGGTGGAAGAGATCCCACTGTTCCCGTTTCATTTTCTGGCGGTGAGTAATGAGGTTGGACTGGGATTAGTGCCGGATAATCCCTTAGGACGCGAATACCGTGATTTGCTTGGGACGATTAACCAACAACTGGCGGCGGCATGTGCTGAAGTGTTGTTTTTAGCAGCGGGGCTACCGCTGAAGTTGAAAGGCTGATGTTGCCAGACAGATTCAGAAGAATTGAGGCGCGGTGGAGAAATTACGACAGACCCTGAAACACATTCGTCCATTAGACATGACCTTGGCCGTTCAGATCCAAGCGCGGCTCGACCGTCTCACCAAGCCGCGCGGGAGCTTGGGGCGCTTGGAAGAAGTAGCACTTCGCTACGCGTTGATACGTAGACAGCTCCATCCGCAATTACAACAGAAGGTGTTGTTCGTGTGTTGTGCCGATCACGGCGTCTGCGATGAGGGTGTCAGTGCCTATCCGCGCGAGGTGACGGTGCAAATGGCCTACAACTATCTGCGCGGTGGTGCGGCGGTGACGGTGCTTGCGCGTCAATTCGGGATTGCAGTGCAGGTGATCGACTGCGGTGTGGCGCACGATTTTGCTTCTGATACACAGGGACTGCTCCAGCGAAAGGTTGGATACAGCACGGCAAATTTTACGCGCGGCATGGCCATGCCCACGCATGAGGCGGTACAGGCTGTGGAAATCGGTATCGAGGTCGCGACTGCTGCTGTGCGTGACGGTGCACAACTGCTTGGCATCGGTGAGATGGGTATTGGCAATACCACTGCCGCTACGGCTTTGCTAGCCGCGCTCGGGGATTACGATCCCGCAGAACTCACTGGCGTGGGCACTGGCATTGATGAGTCTGGTCGGCAACACAAGATTGCGGTGGTGCGACGAGCCTTGGCGCGGAATTTTCCCCATCCGACTGATCCGCTTGGATGTCTGGCGCGGGTTGGTGGATATGAGATTGCCGCCATGGTGGGGATTTGTCTCGCCGGTGCGGCGTTACAGGTGCCGGTTGTGATTGATGGGTTCATCGCCACTGCTGCCGCCTGGACAGCGTATGCCTTGTGTCCTGCCGCGAAAGCATATTTCATCTTCGCGCATTGCTCGGCAGAACAAGGTCATGCCCGAGTGTTGGAGACGTTGCACGTGCGTCCGCTCTTGCACCTTGATATGCGCTTGGGCGAAGGCACCGGCGCAGCGCTGGGCATGAGCCTCGTTGAAGCCGCTGTGCGACTGCTCAACGAGATGGCCACCTTTGCTGAGGCTGGCGTATCGGAACAAGTGGAGAAGCGCGGGTGAAGCTTCCGTGGACGGCGAGGGTAGTCGAACGCACGCTACTGGTCTCCTTGCCTGACGAGTATCGGGTGCTGAGTTGGGCACCTTTGGGTGGTGGGTTGAGCACTGCTCGTACTCTGCTTAACCACCAAGTGCGCACCGACGATACTCCCGCTGAAACTCCAGCAGTCTTTCTCCAGCAACTCGCGCATCGTCTCGGCGCGGTATCTCCGGTGGTGGGACTCATGACTGGCGTTCTGATGGAACGCCTTGTTCGTACCGCCGTGCAGCGTCATTCCTTGACGCTCGAATGTTTTGCCACGGTGGGGCTGAGCAATGCGTTGAGTGTGGGTGATTCAGCCACGTATGAGGAGGCTCCGGGGACAATCAATCTCATTGTAGTGCTCAATCAAGCCTTGACAGATGCCGCGCTGGTCGAAGCGGTGGCAGTGGCAACAGAGGCCAAAACCCGTGCACTGTGCGAAGCTCAGGTAAAGAGCACAGTGTCCAATGCCCTGGCGACTGGGACTGGCACCGATTGCGTGGCTATTGCCTGCCCACGGGGAACGCCTGCGTATCAGTATTGCGGCAAGCATACGTTGCTCGGCGAGGTGCTAGGTCAGAGCGTGTATGCTGCTGTAGTTGAGGGCGTCCGCCGGGCGACAGCGACGAGTGCTCTTCAGTAAGGAGGCGTATTGGAAACTGCTATGCTGCTGGTGTTCGCCTTTGTTCTTGATGCACTGATCGGCGATCCTGATTGGCGGTGGCATCCCGTTCGCCTCGTAGGCAAAGTCATCGAGATGGGTGAGTCGTGGCTGCGGCCGATCGCCAACAAGATCTCTTTGCAGAGCGGCCATTCCAATTTATCTGTCATTCCGGGCGAGCGCCGCGAGACCCGGAATCCAGAAGCAACAACCT
>SYOC01000230.1 GCA_005804965.1 Pseudomonadota bacterium | reverse complement strand
CCATCTACCACGATGGCTGGATGGCGGCCACCACGCCGCTGCGCTTACCCTGGGTGTTCGGGGGTAAGGCGGACCCAGATGATTTTCAGTGGGAACTCTATCGTATTGCCGAGGATTTCTCTGCGGCGGACAACTTGGCAGCGCGGAATCCAGAAAAGCTTAAAGAACTGCAGGGTGTCTTTGACCGCGAAGCGAAGAAGTACAATGTGTATCCTCTCGACTCTTCACTTGCCGAGCGGTTAAATCCAGCCAGTCGGCCTAGCCTCACTCGCGGGCGTGCAACGTTTACCTACTACCCAGGCATGGTGCGCATTCCCGAGGCCTCCGCCCCTGACGTGAAGAATAAGTCGTTCAGTGTGATCGCTGATGTGGAAATCCCCACGAGTGGTGCGAATGGAGTACTGGTGACACAAGGCGGACGCTTCGGCGGCTGGGGGTTGTTGCTGCTGGACGGCAAACCCATGTTCGTGCATGCGTTCTCGAATCAGACGGAACACAAATATCGCGTTGCGAGTGACCAAAAACTCAGCCCTGGCAAACATACGGTGCGGTTTGATTTCACCTATGATGGTGGCGGAGTCGGAAAGGGCGGGAGCGGTGCGCTGCTGGTGGATGGGCAGCAAGTCGCCCAAGGGCGCATTGAACGAACCATTCGTAATAGGTTCTCGCTCGATGAGACCTTTGATGTCGGAGAGGACATTGGTACGCCGGTCATTGAAGAATACGCCACGCAGTTACCCTACAAATTCACTGGCACGTTAGCGAAGATTACGGTTGATTTGGCACCGCAGAGCTTGTCGGCCATCGACCAAAAGGAAATCGACGAGGGGACGAAAGCGATCAAGGCAGCAGAATAAGGCATGCTGGAGTCGTGATGATAGCTCGGCGATGGATGCACAACAAAATCTTGGATTCCGGCGTGCATCGGAATGATGAGCGAGGCGGAGACGGCATTCCGGGCAAGGCCGCAGGCCGCGACCCGGAATCCAGGCTCCTTTCCGAAACTGCGGTTCTCAAGAAATTGATATGTACCTCTCGGCAATACTGGATTACCCTCTGTGCATTGCTTGTTGTTATCTTAATTGTTTCTATTGCTGTCTCTGAGAATCGAGGACAACCTCCCACACCAGCCACACCAGAAGGAATGGTCTGGATTCCGGGCGGGACATTCTGGATGGGCTGTGAAGATTGCGGCATGCCCGACACGGTGCCGGTTCATCAAGTCACGATGGATGGTTTCTGGTTGGATGAAACGCCGGTTACTAATGCGCAGTTTCGTACCTTCGTGGACACGACAGGCTACGTGACCGTAGCCGAGCGTACGCCGGATGCGAAAGATTTTCCTGGTGCGCCACCAGAGAACCTTGTCCCTGGCTCTGCCGTGTTTTCACCGCCTGCACAGGAGGAGGTCTCGCTCAGCGATCCTTACCTGTGGTGGAGCTATGCCAAAGGTGCGAGTTGGCGGCATCCTGAAGGGGTGGGCAGCGATCTGCAAGGGCGTGAACATTATCCTGTCGTCCACGTTGCCTGGGACGATGCGATGGCCTACGCGCGGTGGGCCGGGAAACGGCTGCCCACCGAAGCTGAGTTCGAGTTTGCCGCTCGCGGCGGACTGGATCGGAAGCGTTATAGCTGGGGCGATGAACTCAGACCCGAAGGCAAGTGGGCTGCAAATATCTGGCAGGGGCGATTCCCCAGCAAAGACACAGGCGAGGATGGCTTTCGAGGTCTCTCTCCGGTGCGCGCATTTCCAGCCAACGGCTACGGTCTCTACGACATGGGCGGCAACGTGTGGCAGTGGGGTGCGGACTGGTACCGGCCCGACACCTATCAACGGCGCACGGCTGCTACCTCGCCGGTGCATAGCCCGCAAAGCCCGGACAACAGTTTTGATCCGTCTGAACCGGGCGTACCAAAACGCGTCACTCGTGGTGGTTCGTACCTGTGTAGTGATCGCTATTGTTCTCGCTACTTGGTTGGCAGCCGCGGCAAAAGTGAGCCGAGCACAGGTTCCTCCAATGTTGGGTTTCGCTGTGCTAAGTCGGTGCAATAGTACAGCCGGCTATTCAATTATGCCTTTGACTTGCAGACTGGCGCGCGTGAGCTGTTGGCGCAGGGGGAGATCTTTTTCACTGCGCACTGCGAGGTTGGTTGCGAACAGCCACACCTCTTTTTCTACCTCGACGTACCCGACATACCAGCCAACTTGCGGCGTGACGCGTATGGCCCAGCCGGTCTTGGCTCGCATCGTATATGCGGGCGTACTTTCCGCGAGCATAATCTCGCGCAGTGTGTCGTAGGACGCGGCGCGGAATGGAAGGGTGCGTTGAATAATCTTTCTCAGAAAGTCGATCTGCTCTTTCGCGCTGATGGCCAGTGACCCGTCAAGCCAGAATGTTGTGCCCTCAAACGGCTCATGTAGCTCTCCGTACGCCGCCTTGTGGATATACGCCGGATACTTCTCCTTCCCCACCCGACGCGCCAGCTCCTGGTAGCACCAGACGCAGGAAGCCTTAAACGCACTTGCTAACGTTTGGTCATGATTCCAGTCTGGGAAATCGTACTTCGTGCCATCCCATGCCAAGACCTCATCTTTTCCTGAGATAGCGCCTTCTTCGAGGGCGATGAGCGTATTGAAGATCTTGAACGTAGAAGCTACGGCGAGCCTTTGGCTTGCGCGGGCGTCATTGTGAATGAAGGTGCGGCTGCCATCCAGCGACGAGATCACCACAGTTCCATCAGCGCCTTCTTTGGCAAAGAGCGCTGCTATGTCCTGATCTTCGGCGTTGGCAAGAGGGAGAAAGAAGAGGGAGAGGATGAGCAAGAGAATGTTGTGCATCGGTGTTGCCTCAACCGGGGAGGATGACCATCGCACTCTGTACCGATGGAGCTTTTCCAGAGTGTCATGCTAAGCGCAGCGAAGAATCTTGCTTTGAGATCCTTCGCGCTGCTCAGGGCGACAGGGCTGGGGTGCCAATCTTTTGTTGTTTGATTTATCGCACCAAACTCAGCGCGGCGATGGTGAAGGTCCCCGAGGTTCCCTCGGGAAAGAAGTAAGGCTCGACGAGATTCGCCATAGCGCCTACCTGCGTTTGCCCAATGCCTTCATTTTCCGAAGGCCACCAGCGGAGACGAATACCGATGGCTTCTGGTGGGACTGGATGCGTCGTGGCTGGTCCTCCAACGCCTTCGTAAAAATACTCGCCTTCTTCGCCGTCGCGCGCCACGACCCAGCTGCCCATCCAGCGCTTGCGGTCCTGTGGCCCTTTGTCTGTTTCTCCCCAATCAATCGTCAGTTGCTCAACCATAGGTCAGGCTGCCTCCGCTGGTATATCAAACCCGTAGAGTTTCGCGGCATTCAGCCCCAACACTTTACGACGTTCGTCCTCGCTCAGGTCGTGCATCGTACGATCAATGACTTCCGCCGATCTAGGCCAGGTGCCTTCATGATGCGGATAATCGTCTCCCCAGAGGAGGTTATCAATGCCGATCCATTTCCGCGTCTCTAAACCAATCGGATCCTCCTGAAAGGTGGCGAACCCCTGGCGACGGAAATAGTCGCTCGGCAACATCGGCAACTTTGGCGACACCCAAAAATGATGCTTGGTGTACCCCTCATCCATGGCTGCTAACGTCCAGGCCAGCCAGCCAATGCCCGCCTCGACCGTGCCAAAGCGCAGCTTCGGGAACCGTTCGCATACGCCAGAAGAACAGAGCTGCACGATTGGCTCGATCGCTGGCGCTACTGCGTGCCAGACGTAATTGATCACCGCTCCGCCGTCGCCGCTCGCGGTCCGTGGGTCTTTGCCCGTACCGATATGAAAACTGATGGGTAGCCCGGTATCTTGAATCGCCGCCCACAGCGGATTGTACACTGGCGAATTATAGGGCTGATCCGGCACTTGCACCGGCAGAAACAAGGTGCGGTATCCCATCTTGGCGACGCGTTGGATCTCCGCGATCGCAGTGTCGATATTCTTCGGTGCGATTGCTGCTGCCGGTGCGCAGCGCTGGCGTTGCGGGGCAAACGCTTCAATGGCCCAATCGTTCCAGACCTTGCACATCGCCGTCTGGTGCGCGGCGTCCGGCGACGCCCACATCATGAGGCCACGGTTCGGGTAAATGACTTCAGCGTCAACTCCATCTCGCGTCAGATCGCGTATGCGAACATCCAGATCTGCTCGACCGCCCTGGGTGCGTTCGAGATCTTCTCCCTCGAAGGTAACGTCGCGCACGCGGGTGCGGCGCATCCCTTCCACCATTAGCCAGCGTTTCCCGTTTTCGTCGGTTTCCAGGCGCGGAATACGGTGGCGAAACTTGGGTTCGATCCGCCGCTCCCACAGATCCATAGGTTCATGCACGTGGCAATCCGCCGACACAACAAAATACTTTTTCGGTACTAGACTCGTCCCAGCGTGGTTCTCAGTGGTGCCCATAGGCGTAGTGCTCCTGTTGGGAATTTTCGTGTCAGAGTTGATGAACACCGACACGGCGACATTATGGCGGTTGCTTAGAGTTCCAGCAAGAGAGATATGAGCGCGAGACCTAAACGAACGAAGCCGCAGCGTGAGTCGCTCGCAATTCCTGCTGATCGGTAAGATACTTCGCCAATGGACAGTTGCCACCGCAGGTATGTGCGCCGGTGAGGGTCAGCGCACGTTGCAATGCCGATTCCATTGCAGTAAACCAGCCAGCTTGCGCAAGAAACATGTTCTCTCGACCAATACCTTGTGCCAAGCCGGTTTGTTCAAGCAACGTGAGCGCACCGCGCCGCAGCCCGAGAAGAATCAAGGTGCGTCCTTCGCTGGCAAGTTTTTGCGCAGTGGCTTCGAGGATGCTGACCGTGGTGATGTCGGCATTCTCGGCTTGGCGTAGCCGCACGATGAGGACTCGAACAGATTTGTCGTGTACGAACGGATCGAGCGCTCGTTCGAGTTCGCCGACGACGGCGAAAAATAGTGGCCCTGCGAGATTCAGAATGCGAATGGCTGGGCAGATGTCGGCCGTTTCGTGCGCTCCAGACTCAACTTCACGAAAACGTCCTTTTTCGCCAATCGCCATTTCTCGTGCGGAAAGTAGTCGTGCGCGGCGGAGAAATAAGACGATGCTAATACCGACGCCGAGATAGATAGCGCGATCCAGCGGCAAGGTCCAAGTTCCCAGGAGAGTAAAGAGAAACCCGGCGCGGTCAGCCAAGGTGCCGCGTAAAATACGCTTGATGCGGTCTCGATCAATAAGGTCATTGGCCAGGACGAGGAGGAGTCCAGCGAGGCTCGCCACCGGTGTGTGTCCGACCAATGGACCAAGGAAAAGTAAGACGAGAATAGTCAGTGAACCGCAGAGCACGGCAGCGAGCCGGCTTTCTGCCCCTGCCTGT
>SYOC01000229.1 GCA_005804965.1 Pseudomonadota bacterium | reverse complement strand
CGCAAGTGGTGCCGGAAGACCTGCGCATGGATTCGGTGAAGAAGGACGAGCAGGACCCCGAGTGCAAGGACAGCGAAGAAGCGGACCCGCAGGCCCTGGCCTCCTCCTCGATCAGCACGGAGATCTTTCCGGCCAGGCGCAGAAACGGCAACGGCAGCAACGGGCACGGCAACGGCGAAAACGGCGCGGTGGCGCACAAGCTGGAGCTGAAACGCGAGACGCTGACCTATACGACCGTCGAACTGGCGCGCTTGAAGTGGTACGAAGGCGATCCCTGTCAGAACTGCAAGGAGTTTACGTTGGTGCGCAACGGGACCTGTCTCAAGTGCATGAACTGCGGCGCGACGAGCGGCTGCTCTTGACGGAGGGCTGACTATGACTGCCATCACCGGTGATGTCGCAATCCAATCGCTCCATGACCAGGTCTCCAGTCTGGTGGCGCAGCGCTGGGCCAAGTCGTTCCAGTGCAAGGTCACGATCAACCCCGGTTCGGAAACCGCGGAGCCTGATGTGTTCGGTTGGCAGTTTGCCCCGGGCGGCAACCGGGTCGAGTGGATCGCCGAAGTCGAAACCGAGGACTCGTTGACCAGACTGGACCGCTACAAGCGGTGGCAGACGCTGGCCGACAAAAGCGTCCCCTTCTACTTGGTCGTGCCGAAGGGCTATCGGTCGAAAGTGCGGCAGCTGGCGGTCATGGCCGGCGTGGATCTGAACGGCATCTACGAGTATGCCTTTCTCAACGACACGTTTCAGCTGGCGTAAAGGGCCCTGATTCAGGGTTGAACAGGAGGGAACTCATGGCGCGCCATCGGGCGATCAGGTTGCGACGGGCCTGCGATACGGTCTGGATGGAGCGGGCGTCGGGGCAGGCGCAGGATCGGGATATGAATCGAGCCGGCCGCCCCATTAAGGCGCGCACGAGGATCGTCCGCCGACGATGGAGATGTCCCCAGTCGTAAATCAGCCGGCGCCGATCGCCGGTGGCATTTGTGTCAGTCATGGAGGGGATGCAGGCCTACCGCCGCATCCCCTTTGTGCTTTGGATAGTTGCAAGGCGGGTTTTAAATCTTAGGGCTTGAACGGATTCTAAGTCAGGATCAAAGTGCTCAAAGTACAATTGGCTAAGCCGGCAACAACGATGACTCGTTCGCCAAACACAGACTTTTCCCCATACGTTCCTCGTCAAGTAGGAAAGCTGGAAAACCATCAAACCGATCTTCCACGGATTGCAAAAGATCCAAAGCTAACTGCGTTGATTGAATCTGCCCTCCACAATATTCCCACAAGGCACGACCTGTATCTCCACGATGCTCGTGACCTTTCTCTGGTTGAGGATGGGAGTGCTCATTTGGTCTTAACCTCGCCTCCCTACTGGACGCTCAAGGAGTATCGTCGTTCGAAAGGTCAAATGGGATTCATCGCTGATTACGATGAATTTATAGAAGAGTTAGATAAAGTATGGCGGCACTGCTTCCGTATTCTTGTGCCAGGCGGGAGATTGATCTGCGTTGTTGGCGATGTGTGTCTTTCGCGACGCAAAAACGAAGGACGGCATACTGTGGTGCCGCTGCATTCTTCGATTCAGGAACATTGCCGAGCGATAGGGTATGACAACTTAGCCCCAATTATTTGGCACAAAATAGCGAATGCTTCGTACGAAGTAGAGAATGGTTCGAGTTTTATGGGAAAGCCGTACGAACCCAATGCTGTTATCAAGAACGATATCGAGTTCATACTGATGGAACGAAAGCCAGGCGGTTATAGGAGCCCGTCCGTTGCTACGCGTGTGCTAAGTGTAATTTCGACTGAAAACCACAAGAAATGGTTTCAGCAGATATGGTCGGGTGTCACTGGCGCTTCTACCAGGGAGCATCCGGCGCCGTTTCCGTTAGAAATCGCAGAGCGGCTCATTCGCATGTTTAGTTTTGTTGGTGATACGATTCTGGATCCTTTCATGGGAACGGGCACGACAAGCCTCGCAGCATCTAGGTGGGGGAGGAATAGTATTGGGGTGGAGGTAGATCCACATTACTTCGATCTTGCGAGCCACCGTCTTGCAGCGGCTACAGGGGACCTCTTTGCTGAAGTGAATATCAACGTAGTACGGCCGGAGGGCCGTACTGCATGAAAGATCTTCGTGGAAGGGTTGGGGCGGCAGTTCGTCAGTTTTGGAGGACACGCCAGAAGCAAGAGAAAAGGCAGGGTAAAGCCACCGGAAAGCGAGACCAGGGAAGCCGGAGTGCTGTAACCGGTGGTGCCCAAATGGATGGGTTTGTCCAACTTGTTAGTGAGCTGCTAGTGGAAAGCGGAATCCCTGACGCTACGATTTATCGAAAACGGAATGTTGAAATTCCAGGATTTTTCCGTCCGACAAAGGAATGGGATCTTCTCGTTGTTATCGATGGCCATCTCCTGGCGTCGATCGAATTCAAATCTCAGGTCGGCCCTTCCTTCGGAAACAATTACAATAACCGAACAGAGGAAGCCTTGGGCAGCGCTACAGATGTATGGGCAGCTTACCGCGAAGGAGCTTTTCGGAATTCTCCGAAGCCGTGGCTTGGCTACTTCATGTTGTTAGAAGATGCGCCTCGCTCGACCAGTCCTGTGGCTGTTGCTGAGCCACACTTCGCGGTGTTCGAAGAGTTTCGCGGTGCGTCTTATGCCAAACGGTACGAGCTATTCTGTCTGAAGCTTGCTCGTGAACGACTTTATGATGCATCTTGTTTTCTGATGTCGGACAAGGCAGGCGGGCTGAAAGGCCAGTATGCAGAGCCGGTGCCTGAGCTTGGATTCGGCAATTTCGTTGCATCACTGACTGGTCGAGCAATTGCCTACTCAAGGTCTCGATGTTAGGGTAAATAATGTATGAGTTTGGTTGAACTGAGCCAGCCTCGTGTCGAGCAGGACTGGCGCTCACGCGGCTTCAGTTGCGGCCTCTGGGTTGACCCGCCGGGGCAAGTGTGGGAAGACTATACCCATGCGACGGACGAGCTGGTGATGGTCCTGGAAGGGGAGCTGGAGTTGGAGATGCAGGGGAAAACGTTCCACCCACACATTGGAGAGGAAGTCTTCATTCCGGCCCAAGTGCTCCATTCGGTTCGGAACGTGGGCGGGACCACCGCCAAGTGGCTCTACGGGTATAAAGAAACGTGAAGCGCGAAGAAGAACGACCTGATTAAAACGGAGCGAACATTATGCCGGCGATAACGCAATTGGTGATCAGCGAGGAAAGCAAGCCGGGCACCCTGGCCCATGTGGCGTCGGTGCTCGGATCGGCGGGGGTGAACATCAAGGCCTTCTCGGCTCCGGAGGTTGCCGGCCACGGCCACCTGCGCTTGTTGGTGAACGATGTGGAGAAGGCGAAAGTTGCGCTCACGGGGGGCAAGATCAAGTTTCGGGAAGAGGCGGCCCTGGT
>SYOC01000228.1 GCA_005804965.1 Pseudomonadota bacterium | reverse complement strand
TGGTAAACGATTTGGTCATGGGCACGGTCAACGGCGACGAAGCCGGTGTGACCTGCAACGGCGTGCTCGCGCAAGTAGCCAATCGTCGCTTCGTGGCGGAAAATCTCCCGCTTGATCCTGGTGCCAACACCATTACGTGTATCGGCGAAGATGAGGTCGGCAACATCGACTCCGCCCATATCAGCGTCACCCTGGATACGACTGCCCAAGCCAAAATCTCCATTATTGCTGGGAATAACCAAACCGCTGGCATTGGCGAGCTGCTGCCCGAGCCGTTGGTAGTGCGGCTCACGGAAAACGGCACGCCAGCTGTGGGCAAGGTCGTCGTCTTCAAGGTCTTACAAAACGACGGGACGCTTACGAGCACGACCAGTGGACGTATCGTTGGTGCGACCACGGACAGCGATGGCCGCGCCTCCGTGCAGTTTACCCTCGGTTCCTGGGCAGGAGCCGGCAACAATCAAGTCGAGGCCATGGCCACCGGTTTCGTAGGCGACGCACGGTTTAGCGCCTCGGCGCTGCCAGCAGCACCGAACAGCATCGTGGTCGATGCTGGCAATAGGCAGTTCGGTGTGGTGAGCCAACCGTTGCCTAAGCCGCTTATCGCAACGGTGATTGATCGTGGCAGTAACCGGCTCGTCGGCATCCCGGTCACCTTCACGGTCAAAGACGGCGGCGGCAACTTCGACGGACTGTTGGCAACCACCGTGAATACCGACAGCGATGGCCGAGCGGCGGTGGTGCTGACGCTCGGTCCAGGCGAAGGCTTCGATAACAACCTTGTCGAAGCCAATTTTGCCAACAATCCCGGCTTTGCCGCTAGCTTCACCGCCTCCGGCAAGACGGTCGGCGAGCCGCACGACACCAAAATCAGCGGTGTGGTGCTCGATAACAGCAATAATCCGATTGAAGGGGTAACGCTGCATGTCGAAGGCACCGAGCTGACCACCCAGTCCGACGAACAAGGGCAATTTCTCCTGGAGCCGGCACCCGTGGGGAAAGTATTACTGACGGCTGACGGCAACACCGTGCCGCCGCGCGACGGCACGCCCTGGCCCAAGCTCGAATACGAACTCGTCACCATTGCCGGGCACAACAACACTATCGGCATGCCGATCTACCTGCTACCCATCGACACCCCGCGCGGCATACTGGTGGACGAAACCCATGGCGGGACGTTGACGCTCGAAGAATTACCGGGCTTCGCCTTGACCGTGATTCCCGGCTCGGCCACCTTCCCTGACGGCAGCCGTCGCGGCACCGTCAGCGTCACCCTCGTGCATGCCGACAAAGTGCCGATGGTGCCGAACTTCGGCCAGCAGCCGCATTTCATCATCATCATCCAACCGGCGGGCGTCCATTTCAACCCACCGGTGCTGCTCACCATGCCTAACGTTGACGGCTTAGCGCCCGGGCAAAAGATCGAGATGTACTCCTTCGACCATGATCTTGGGTCGTTCGTCAGCATCGGCCCAGCCACCGTCAACGAAGACGGCACCGTCATCCAATCCGACCCCGGCGTCGGCGTCGTCAAAGGCGGCTGGCATTGCGGGGGGAATCCGAGCCTGACGGGCAATGCGGGGAATTGTTCGGAATGTCAAAAGATTCAAGAGAATCAGTGTGTAGTCGATCCTGCGCAGAACGGCACGATGTGCAGTGACGGAGCTGGTGTGTGTACGAACGGATCGTGCGCGAAGCCGAAGGTGGAATTTGACACCAATAAGGTCAAAAGAGGAAACCTAAACGGGATCTCTGACAAATCTGTGGCAGTCATTGTAGACGGCATCCAAAGAGTGGATTTAGCGGATTTTCTTACGAGTGATTCTGATAGAGACAATATTACATGGTTCAAGGATGGAGGAGAGAATGATTCTAGTGTATTGGGCTATGGCTTTCCACCCAGTCTGAGCGAAATAAAGAGCTTTTCAATAACAGCTCGACATAAAACAGTTGCTGAGGAGTCCGATCAGTTAATTGTGGTGATTGTTCCTAAGGAAACCGAGCGGAGATTCAAGCGTCTTGATCAACCGTGGTGCCCTAAAGAAACAGAGGCGATGGCTGCCTGTGAAAGAAACAGGCAGAGTCCGGACTGTTGGCTGAACAAGTTGCCCGCTGTGTATTCTCACCTTGCTGATAGCAATGGTGATCCTGAGCCGGCAAACTGCTGTCCTCAATTATGGGAGAAGGTAAAGTCTCCTTTCTGTGACCTTTGTCACTTAAACGCCCCATTCGAAATGCGTTCTGAGAAAACTGCCGGAGGCCATGGAAATCAAGCCACTTATAGTGAAAATGGCCAGTTAATCGGAAACGGACTCGCAGCTGGTAGTGCGGATATGAGTCATTGGTCCAATTTCGATCCGACCGATGAGAATTCCCATGGCAACTGTGACGTCCTTCCCTTTCTCTGGGCAGCTCAGTTAGATGCGAATCCCATTGCATTTGTGTTCGTTAGCAATTTTTTTGATTATGACTTCACTAACCCCCTCATGCATTAAGGAGAGCATTTGGAGCAGTATATGCGGGATCGTCCCACTATTGTTGAACCTGCATTGTCCCCTGGGGGATGTGGAGGTGGAGCGACTGATAGGGGATCTCAGTTGGGTGCAGTACGGTAGCCGCAGTGAGCGAACCAGTGGCATGCGTCCCTGGACGAGACAGACGCCAGAGCCTCGGTCCAGGCGAGTTCCAGAGCGTCTCGTGTCCGTGCCGCCCGCGTGCGGAGCGCGGCCTTCACTTTGCGCCAACACAACTCGATGGGGGAGAGCTCCGGCGAATACGGCGGTAAGTAAAGCAGCGTAGCGTGTGCCGCTTCGATGGCCTCACGAATGCCAGGGACTTTATGCGCTTTGAGATTATCCATGATGACGACATTCCCCGGACGCAGCTGAGGGACCAACACCTGTTCGACGTAGCTGCGGAAGACTGCTCCGTCCGTGCCCCCCTCCACACTCATCGTGGCCACGAGCCCTGCCATCCCCATCGCGCCAATCAGCGTCACCGCTCGGCCCCGATTGCGTGGCTTGGCGGCATAGGCGCGTTGGCTCCGTGGCGCCCACGCCTGCGAGCGAGCCCTGTCGATGTGGCTGCCGGTTTCATCGACAAAGCACAGGTGTTCACCGTCCTGCTAACGGATCAGCACCTGATAAGCCGCCCGGGCTTGGCGCCCGTCCTCGGTGTCCTGTTCGGACGCGTGGAACGTCTTTTTTCCGCGTCAGCTCCAAGCGCCCCAACGCCCGACTCATCGTCATCCGGCTTACCCGCCCCTGCACGCTCGCGGCGAGCTGCGCGCATCGCTCGGCCAACGAGGCATCGGGCTGCTGCGCATGCAACCGGGCGCCCACCGCCAAGTGCCTAACGACTTTCCCTGGGTTCCCGCCGCCATGGGGCTTCGGTTCGACGCGGCCCGTCTGCCGATACCGCTGCAGCAGTTCCTGCACAAAGCTGAGACTCACCCCAAAGAGCCGGGCTAACACGCGTTGCGAGCCGCGTCCTGCTTCATAAGCTCGCACCACCTTCCACCGAAAGTCCGTCGAGTACGCCTGCATCGCTTGCTTCCTCCCGCCCTCTCTCTCTCCTACCTCCGTACGCCTCTCAACTGTGATGCGCTATCAGTGCGAGCCTCAAGAGATATGCGTACTTCATATTGAGGGGGCGAGGTGCGATCCTATCGGGACTGGGTGCGGGTCTACGGCGGAGTGTGAATCTGGGGAGTCCTGCCAAGCTGGATTGTGCATTCCAGGTCCTCCGACTGACTAGTCGCCATGAAAAGAGCGAATTTCTACATATTCACAGGCTCAAGGCAGGCAGGGCGCGTACCACGCGCCGACATGATTGGCGCACACAGCACGCCCTACTTCCAGAAGACATGAAGCGAAGAAGCGGGGAAGCGGCGAGAAGAGCGATAGAGAGAAAACCGTCGATCAGTCTTTCAGTCAGACAGTCTCGTAGTCTAGAAGACTTGAAGCGAGCGCAGAAGGAGAAGAAGGCTAAAAGCTGCAGGCTACAAGGGATAAGGAAAATGACGAAAGAGCGCCAACGAGGAAGACCCTGGTTCATCATCGCCAATGATTCAGGATATGGATTGCATTTGCGAGGGCAACGCCGGAGGCAATTAGGCGATCAATGGCTAGTACGAGCTGCGCTCGGCTCATGTTTTTGCTCACGTCTTTTTCTTCGTACACCAGCAGAATTCCCGAATGGTCACGGTTCGTCATCCGCCAACGCTGGTGAAGCTCAAGAAAGTCATCAGGGTCTTTGGTTAGCAATGTGTATTCATGATGCGCCGCATAGGCGAGATGCTCGTCATCCGAGACCCCAGACGTTCCGGCACTCCGTGGGGTGTAGACCCGATGGCCTGCGCGGCGTAGGAGAGCGGCCAAGATGTCATCGTCCGCGCAGTCGTCGAGGTAGAGCGACAAGGGCATGGGCCCTAGAGTTGGCCTCTAGCGTGCAGCCGCCGTCCTTCTTCAGCGGTCTCGGCATCGACCAGCGCCCTGTTGCGCCGATAGTAATCCAGGGCTTCGCACACGGCCTCCACTGGCAAGCCGAAATTCCTGGCGGTCTCTTCGGGCGTCTCGCCCTCACGGAGCATCGTGGCCACCAAGTGCCAGACGTGCATGTTCCGACCGGCGATCCAGAGGATGCGCCGCCACGGGTGTGGCCGCGGTTCCAGGTAATGATAGGTGACTTCGGTTTCCAGGCTCATAAATATCAGCCTCATCTTTTACGCGAACATCCGAGGGGAAATGCTTGGCCGAGAATAGCCCGTTCCTGGCACCTGAGCAAGGACAAAACTGCTGCTTGATAAGAGAATCACGATGATACCCGTGCTCAATCGCTTCTTTGGCTTGCTTTCCGGTCTTCTTCTCGCCTTATCTCTGGCAACGGCTGTACACGCCCAGCTCGATGAGCACTGTGTGGTCAGCGTCCTCAACCGCACGGTGCAGGTGAAGCCGGATGGGGTGTGGGTGCTGCCCAATATCCCCGCCAACTTCGGTCAGGTGCGGGCGCGGGCGACCTGTGTGGAAAATGGTGTCACCCGTTCAGGGCAGTCGGTGCTGTTCTCCATTCCCGCCAATGGTTCGACCAACGTTCCGCGTATCCAGCTTGACGCCGCGACACCTATTCCTTCCTCGCTTTCGCTATCTGCACCCAGAACCACGCTCACGACTGCTGGGGAAAATGTGCAGGTGACGGTAACCGCTCGCTTTCCCGATGGCAGTACGCAAAATGTCTCTGCCGGCAGCACCGGCACGAACTATGTCATCAGCAATCCCGCCGTGGCGACGATTTCTCCTGATGGCCTCGTCACCGCCGTCGTCAGCGGCACGGTCATTGTTTCTGCTCTGCATGAAGGCGCACTGGGATTATTGCGTCTTCAAGTCGCCTTGGCTGGCGGCGATTCCGACGGCGACGGCATCCCTGATGATGTCGAGACCGCCAACGGCCTCAATCCTAACGACCTGACCGATGGCTTTGCCGATCTCGACGGCGATGGCTTGACCAATAAACAAGAATTGATCGACTACGGCACCGATCCGCGAGTGGCCGATACCGATGGCGACGGCATCAACGACGGTGAGGAAGTCAGCCTCGGCGCGGATGGATTTGTCACTAATCCGCTGCTGACCGACAGCGACGGCGATGGCGTCAGTGACAGCGTAGAAATCGCTGCCGGCAGTAACCCCACCGACCCAACCAGCCAGCCCCCTTTGACCTCGTTGACCATCTCGCCTTCTACTTTTGGCTTGACAGTGAACACCATCATTGGTGAAGCCTCGCGGCAGCTTATTGTCACCGGGCAGCGCGCCGATGGCAGCACGGTCAATCTGACCGCCAATCCTGGCACGAACTACATGTCGAGTGATCTGACCATCTGTAATTTCGGAGTTGAACGTGGCCGCGTATTCGCGTCGAATAACGGAACCTGCACCATCACCGCCACCAACGGCGGACGCTCGGCGCAGGCGACGATTATTGTCCAGACCTTCGCCCCGATTGCGCTTTCGGCGATTGCCATCCCCGGCTATGCCAATAATGTCGATGTCAGCGGCAACTTTGCCTATGTTGCGGCGGGAGCGGCGGGTCTGCAAGTTGTCGATGTATCCGACCCGGAACAGCCGCAGATTGTCGGCGCACTCGACACCCCCGGCAATGCCAACGACGTGCGTGTTGTCGGCACTCTCGCGTATATCGCGGATGGCGCGGCGGGCTTGCACCTTATCGATGTGAGCACTCCGGCTGCGCCGGTGTCTGTTGGCGCATTGGATACCCCCGGCGAGGCGCATGATGTGGTGGTCGTTGCCTCCCGTGCCTACGTGGCGGATGGTGCGGCGGGCCTGCACATCATCGATGTGACGAATGCTGTCGCCCCAAGTTTGTTAGGGACCGTAGATACGCCAGGAACGGCTAGAGGCGTCGCTGTCTCTGGGGATTTTGCCGTGATTGCCGATGACTCACCAGCCAGTGCCGCCAGGATCGTCAACATCGCCAATCCAGCGCAGCCGCAGATCGTCGGCAATGTCAGCATCTCTGGGGAAACCAAAGACGTGACAGTAAGAGACACCCTGGCCTACCTGGCGGCTTACACTGGTGGGTTCAAGGTCGTTGATTTTAGCGTGCCGACTAATCCTCAAATTGTCGGCGATCTTCCGTCGAGTTTCGTGCCGCGGGATGTCGAGCTAGCGGGACAGTTCGCCCTCTTTGCCGAGCAAGTCTTTCCGAATGTCGTGCCGATTGTCGATGTGACCAGCGCAACCAATCCGATCTTCCGGGCGACGTTGGACTTTTCACCGCTTGGCGATTATGCCGGCACCGGTATCGCCGTCGCTTCGCCCTTTGTCTATATGACTGGAGAGTATCACGTCGTTGGGCCGGAAAACGGTGCCACTGGGGACACCCGGCTCTTCATCGGCCAATATTTGGAGAAAGACGACGCCGGGCGTCCGCCGACTGTGCATATTCCCTCACCGGAAG
>SYOC01000227.1 GCA_005804965.1 Pseudomonadota bacterium | reverse complement strand
CTTCACCGATGTCGAAGTAAAAAGAAAGGGACAGAAAGAGAGCGATCCCTTTCAAATTGCCGTAAAAACATTCGGCCCAGCATTCAATCTCGTGGATGTTGGCTACGGTGTCAGCCAAGTGTTGCCAATTCTCGTCGATGCAATACAGGAAGACGAGGGGAGGAGTTTCCTTCTTCAGCAACCGGAAGTGCATCTTCATCCCAAAGCCCAAGCCGCCCTCGGGTCGTTTTTAGCCGCTCTGGCAAAAGGGCAACAGAAACGTTTCATCATTGAGACGCACAGCGATTACTTGCTCGATAGGATACGTATGGATATTCGGGATCGAAAATTTCTTACACCCGACGACGTAGCAATCCTCTATTTTGAACGGACAAAAGGAGGGGTCCAAATCCACTCCTTAGAGATCGATAAATCGGGGAATATCGTCAATGTTCCAGCGACCTATAGACAATTTTTTCTCGAAGAAGAGCGACGATTCTTTTCCATGTCGTAATTCTAAGCCTCCATCATGTGTCTCATCGTCGACGCTAATCTTGCTTCTTTAGTTTTCGGGGACCAACCCAGCGAGGACTTCTTGCCCATCATCGACTGGTTAACCTCTCCTAAGAAAAAGGGACGGCTCATTATAGGGGGACAACTCACTGAAGAACTTTACGGCGTTGAGAGCGCACGCCGGCGGATTTTAAGACTAGCGCAAGCAGGGAGAGCGATTTTTCGTTCTCCGAACGAGGTTGGCCTCGAACGGGAACAGGTGATAGCAACGGGAGAATGCCGTTCTGACGATCCTCATATTATTGCGTTGGCACGCATTAGCGGAGCCAGAGTCTTGTGTTCGCAGGATAAGAACCTGCATCGAGACTTCAAAAATCTCAAATTGATCAATCTCCCCAAGGGTCGTATCTACCAAAATGCGAAGCACGCCGAGATTCTGGGCCACACCTCAGCCTGCCACCATTCACTAAGCTGAGACCGAAATCTCGTCGCGCCAAGATTCCACAGCCTCCTCGCCTCTTGCCCCCAGGCTTCAGCTCTGCCATAAGAATGAGCAAGAGGCTAAGGTCCGACCGAGCTTACTGTTTCTATTAACGCCTGCTGCCAATAAGGGGACACGATGTCATACGATCTACTTATTAAAAACGGGACCGTCGTCGACGGGTCCGGAGCGACGCGCTTTCGTGCTGACGTGGGTATCGTCAACGGGAAAATCGCCGCCATCGGGAAAATCAATGAGAGCGCCAAACAGGTGCTCGATGCTGAAGGCCATGTCGTCACACCAGGGTTTGTCGATGCGCACACCCACATGGACGCGCAAGTGTTCTGGGATCCCCTCGGCACGTGCTCCTGCTGGCACGGCATTACCAGCGTAGTGATGGGGAACTGTGGTTTCTCACTCGCTCCCTGCGCGGAAAAAGACAAACTCCTCGTCATGCGTAACTTAGAGCGCGCCGAGGATATTTCTCCAGAGGCGATGGAAGCCGGTATTAAGTGGAGCTGGACGACTTTCCCACAATATCTCGACGCAGTAGATCGTTTGCCCAAAGGCATCAACTACTCAGCCTACATGGGACATTCGGCGCTGCGTACCTACGTGATGGGAGAGCGGGCCTTCACCGATGAGGCGACTCCCGAAGATCTCGAAGCCATGAAGCAGGAAGTGCGTAATGCGATTCGTGCTGGTGCCATGGGCTTCACCACCTCGCGTACTCGTAACCACCAGACACCGGATGGCCAACCTGTCGCCAGCCGCCTCGCCACCTGGGAAGAAGTCTGTCAGCTGGTCGGCGTCATGGGCGATTTAGGCGCAGGCATTTTCGAGATTGCCACAGAAGATACTGGTCTCGCACCGGAACGGATTCAGGAATTTCTCCGTCGTCTGAAAGCCCTTGCGCTCGATACGAAGGTCCCCGTCACTTTCGGCATGTTCAGCAACCGCAAAGCGCCGGAATACTGGCGAGACTACTACGCACTGGCGAACGAGACGGTTGCTGCCGGCGGGAAGATGTTCGTGCAGGCGCACAGCCGCGCACTGAGCGTCTTGTTGTCGTTCGAGACAGTCACGCCGTTCGACAAACTTCCAGTCTGGCGCGACATCCGCAAACTCGCACTGAAGGAACAAGAAGCCAAGCTGCGTGATCCTGAAATTCGCCGTCAGCTGGTCGCCGCGTATCACGACACGCCGCGAGAATCCAGGCGCATGGTTGGACCTGAGGCGCGGCCCGCCAATCCCAAATGGCTGTGGGTCATGGAGAACCCGAATCCACCGCATCGTTCGATTGCTGAAATCGCAGCAGCCGAAAACAAGGACCCGATTGATGTCTTCATCGACGCGGCATTGGCGAAGAATCTCAAACAATTCTTCTTGCAGCCGCTGGCCAACGAGAATGACGAATACGCATTGGAAATGATGAAACATCCGAATGCTGTTGTCACCTTCTCGGATTCTGGGGCGCACGTGTCGCAGATCATGGACTCGTCGCTACAAACCCACGTGTTCAGCCACTGGGTGCGAGAAAAACAAGCGCTGACCTTGGAACAAGCCGTGCGGATGCTCAGCTACGTTCCGGCGTCGTATTGGGGACTCACCGGACGCGGCCTGATCAAAGAAGGCTGGAATGCCGACTGTGTCGTGTTCAACCCTGACACGATCTCGGCAGCCATGCCAGAATTGACCTACGATCTCCCGGCGGGAGCACGGCGCTTGAAACAGAAAGCGACCGGCATCGCCGCCACAGTCGTCAACGGTGAAGTCGTCCTGCGACACAACGAACATACCGGCGCGTTACCGGGCAAGTTGTTGCGTGGGCCATTAGCGGGGAAATAACTTCTTTCCTTCGACCCTCACCCTACCCCTCTCCCTTCGAGGGAGAGGGCAGCAGGAGCGGAAGCGACTGCGGGTGAGGGTACGCAATGCAATCTGTCGGATGGATGGATACCTACCTGACTCTCAACTCTCTCACAGCCCGTAAAACTGCATCGCACTTTCCGCCAACACTTGCCGTTTCGCTTGCTCCGGTAGCTTCTCGGAGATCATCTTCGGTGCTCCTGGGAAAAATCCATCTGGGTGGGGATAGTCCGTCGCCCACAAGATTTTGTTGGCACCAAGATAATTCACGAGATACGCCAAGCTCCCTTCAACCGGCTCATACGAAATCCAACATTGCCGTTGGAAATACTCGCTGGGTAGCATCTTCAGCGGAGAGTCATTAAAGACGCCGTTATCGTCGTAGTGACGATCCATACGATCCAACCATGGGGCGATCCAGCCGCCACCGGATTCGAGAAACCCGAAGCGAAGCTTAGGAAACCGCTCGCACACCCCTCCCCAAATCACGCTCAGACTCGCCATCATCATTTCTACCGTGTGAGAGATGATGTGTTTTGCACCAGGGCTCTCGAAGCGTTCGACACCAGCCGCAGGCATGCCGCCGGTGCCTTCGTGCAAGCCAATGGCGAAATCGAGATCCTGGGCGACTGTCCAGAACCGGTCATAGATCGGGTCGCCAAGCATGATGTTGTTATAGGGATTAGGGCGAAGGAAGCCGCTGCGCATGCCAAGTTGGTTACGGGCGTACTTCATCTCTTCAATCGCCATATCGACGGATTGCATCGGCAACATCGCCACACCGAAGAGGCGATCCGGATAGGGTTTGCAGTAATCCGCCAGCCAACGGTTATAAGCACGGCAGACTGCGGCAGCCAACGGCGCATCTTGAATTGCACCAGAAAGTAATCCAAGCGTGGGATAGAGGAAGACAGCATCAATGCCGTCGAGGTCCAAGTCGGGAATGCGGGCATGCGGATCAAACCCGCCTTTTCTCCCCTCGTTGTAGCGAATGTCCTGCGAGGTTGCGCCTTGTCGCGCACCGATGGCACCGGCAAAGCCTAGCCCTTTCGCTCCACCGATCATTTTGCCTTCGATCAGCAAGCGTTCCTTGCCATCTTTATCCACCAGGAGCTTCGGTACCCGATCTCGATATGCAGGATCAATATACTCTCCCCAAAAGTCCTGGGGTTCCAACACATGGCCATCAGAATCAATAACGTTATATGTTCGCCCCATAACAGTCCTCCTTTTTACAAAGTGTTTCCTTACTCTTTGCGTCCTAGCATCTTGCACTTAATGGGGCAAGCTTCAACGTAAAGAGCGCACGGCGAAGGAGTAGAAATCAATCAGATCGCTCGCCATGCCCAACGTCCTACCAAGATTGCGCTCATGAGGCCCGAGGCTAGCAAAAGCCCCCACATCCTCCCTTTCCACGGTTCGGCGTAATCCTCTGGCTGACGAGGGCTTGTTATGCCAGGGATGCTCGACAAGTCGCCATCCCCACCGCCCACCTTCAGCTGAGCCTTCATCCCCTTCTCCATGTGTTGGGCGATGTCGCAATGCACAAGGTACGTCTTCTGCCCACTTGGGACGATGAAGGTCCCAGTCTTCTGCCGACCGCCGTTTGCTTCAAGATGAAACATCCCCTCAACGTAGAGGTAACGCGGCAAGCCATGCACCATCCACTGATGGCGCACTTGGTCGTCGTTGATGAGCGTCACTATCACCTTCGAGCATGGCGGCACGACCCATTCTTGCTGATCGAAAGCGAACATCGTGCCGTTGAAGGCAGTCGCATACTTTCTTCCAGCGTGAACAGTGATGGCGTGCTCTCCCGAGAGGCTCGGACAATCCTGTGGTAGCTTGTCGGTATTTTCGTTCATGACCATACCATCGGCATCCATGAGATGACCGCTGTGATGTTCGTGATGCATCTCATGATGCGCGTGGGGGTTGCCGGCAGGAGTTTGGGCTAAGCCCGGACAAGGCAACAACAGGACGAGAGCAAACAGCGCAGACAAGAACGTCACGGCATCTCCTCTTCAAGCGCTCCTGCGGAACGAGCGTCCTAGCATAAAGCCACATCCGATAAGTGCGCCAATAATTAAGCCGAGCACGAGCACCCGCGACCAACGTGGCTTGTGCGCTCCAACTTCGCCAAGCATGCCGTCCTTGTCATAGGTCGCCCAGACGGGAATTTCACGCTGGTAATAGCGGGGGGAGAAAAACGGTCCCCAGTCTACCCCCTGCGTCTTAGGCCATCCGTTCTCATCCAGATAAGAGCGGTCCACAATGGCACCGACGCTGCCACCGGGATGCATCCCATCGGTAGTAAACGCCTTCTCTTTGTGGTCGTGCAACATCCAGACTCCAGGTCCGTAGCTATGGAGCCCGTCGTTGGTAGTGTTCAGGTCGAGGTCCAAACGCTGCGCCGCACTGAGCCAAAAGACATCCCGAGTAATCCGCGCGGCAAGAGGATGCTCCGCACCATCGTAATGCGTGATCGTCATTTTGTGGCCATGACTGTGCAGCGAGACCCCCTCTTCTCCACCAGATAACACCCGCAGCTTCACATGTTGGTCGGGCGTCACCACTACCAGCGACTCACGGAAAGTGTAAGGAAACGAGCGACCATTGAGCAAGAAATAGCGGGCCTTGCGTTCCGTGACATTGTACTGCCGGTTCATCACCTGCTCGATCAAGCGCGGATCGTTCGACTTCTGGATGATGTTGTTGAGCGCAGGGTCGATGTCCTGAAAATGCAGATCGTACTCCTGAGCATACTGTTCGCGCACGGCGACAGAAGAGTAGCGCACTTGCCCTGCCCCGATATTGAGCGTTTGCACCCAGTTGTTGGGGCGGTTCTCTTCCACCACAAACATGCCTTGGAGTCCCATGTGGATGTGATGCTGCGGCTGCACATGGCAGTGATAGAACATGGTGCCCGGCTGGCGCGGCGCGAGATCGAACGTCCGGTTCGCACCTGGCATCACCTCGCCATGGCCGGTATGAAAGGCCGGGTCCTGGGTAAACACATACGTCCGGCTGTCGCCCGGCATCACCGGCAACTCGCTGGTTTCCGGCACGCCGTCGTTGCCTTGGTGCTCATGATGCGAATAAGGATGATCCACGCCATGAAAATGGATGGTGTGCGGAAAGTAGTGGGAGTTCTCCAAGACGATTTGCACCGTGTCCCCCTGCTCGACACGAATCACCGGCGACGGTGCACGCAAAAGATCGTTCGCCTCTAGGCTGTCGGAGTTTTTCGTGGCCATGCCATGCACCTTCGGCGCAAACACCCAAAGACCGGGCTGAATACCAGGGGCGATGAAGTAGGCAGGAATGAGGTCCGGCATATCCGGCGAGCGGCCATTCAGCTCGGCGACTTCCAATCGGATCGTGACCACATCTGGGTCGCCATCACCGTCTTTGTCCTCTCCTATGACGACGGTATCCGGCGCTAACCCCGCTTTCATTAGCGTGTCCATCGACACGTTGTTCGTGCCTTTGACAAAGGCCGCCACGGCCCAAGGATTATCGGGGTCACACAGCAGCGATTCCTCGACGACGACGCCTTCAATTTCCTGGCGTTTGCGCCAATCTGGGTGCGCGTTCGAGCAGGCAGGTTCGACTGGGCCGAGATCCACCTTGAGACTTGCCGGAGGTGCGTCGTAAGAAAGTTCACCGAACCAGGAGTAATAAGACGACTGAAGCGGCAAAGGAAGCCAGGAAGGCGGTAGGAGCAAAAACACGGCACCAAGCAAAACAATAAGCAAGAAGAAAATCGAGACACGAAGAGTTATCATCTTAGGTAAGCGCCTTGAGATCCAGCAAGTCCTGAGGTCTTCCTGAAGCCCGTTTGTTCTGAATTAGTTGCGTCAGATCAGTAGGAGTGAGGTTTTCGAGTGGCGCACCGAATGTTGAAAGCGCAGCAAAGACCCGAGAGGCGTTTTCAACACTCGCCTCTATCCACACATCGAGATCTTTAGTGAAACGGGGCTGGCCATGAAAGGCAACTGCATATCCGCCAACGAGCAAGTACTTAGCTCTTGCGTCGTTCAAGGCGACAAACAGATCTCTGAAGTCTGGATTCACTGCCATCCGATCCTCGCCAAGCGTCTGATTCAAGCACGAGTTCCCACACTAGCGCCAACCGTTCGTGGGGTGGGATAGTTTGCCAAAACGCCCGGTCGAAGGCGCCATCATCGTCGTGGAGTCCGACAAGGCGCGCCATGCCTCTTCTGCGTTGTTCCCGTCTATCCATGGTCTCCTCAAAATGCGGCCTTATTGTAGAGACAATCCCCGCATCTGCCCAGTAGCGGGGGGGAACGTATCGCGCGAACCGCAGCCACAACTGTAGGACTCGACCTGTAGGAAAACGCACGGCTATTCGGTTTGTTAAATATGGCGCTCGCCGGTGGTTATACATAGGGGGGGAAGAGGCCAAGTATCAATACGAGTTCTGGAGACCGGTCACAGCTATTCAGGAGGCAAAAACCGACCGACGGGGCGTCTCTCCTCTGTTTTAATGCAACTAGGCAGTTATTTTCATGCCCTTGAGCCGTACTGCCGGTAGTCTTTTGAGTCGCTGATTGCGTGGATCGACTTCAATACCAACCGACTCTAGCGCAGTGACGCCAAGAAGCGGCTCGGCGTTCTCATCGCCAAAGATAATCGTCCCGCCAACAAACTCTCCCATAAACTCAATCTGGCCGACCGTGACATCCATTCGTAATTCGCTGCCATCGGCCAATTCATACACTCGTTGTCCTCTAGGCTTGAGGCCAATGGCCTCAAGATGCTGTCTGGGGACCAGCGAATCGGTGGCTCCAGTATCGACCAAGAAAAGCCCTTCCCAGGCTTGTTCTAGGTCAGCGGGATTGCGGATAGTCACGGTGACATGAGTGGCACCCATAACAACTCCATACAGGCGAAGAGAGTGGAAGGATAGAAGGCAGGCCGATCGTGCGTGTGATCCGCCTGCCTTCAGAGGTTACGGTAGGAACTGTCCGCGGAACTGGGTTGGGACGACGCTTGAGCGCACGGTGACCAATTGCTGGGCACCTTGGGCATTCTCAAAACGTAAGAGGCTGGCGGCAAATTGCTGTGGGTCCTTCAAAGGAATCAGCCGTGCCGTACTAAAGATCATGCTCGAAATCGTCAGTGTCAGATCTTTTGTCGCTCCAGGCTCGATGGCGTCCTTTGGTTCGACCGCGAGCGACCCGACAAATTCCTTCGGTCCGGCCTTCGCCTGTTCGGCTTCTCCGCCGGGCACGAAAGTTGCCATGCCAATGACAACACGGTTCAGGGTCAGCGCACTATCCCCCACGTTTTTCACTTGCACCTTCATCGTGAAGGTATCCGTGGCTTCGTCGTAGGTAGCACCGTTGGTGCTTACTTCTGCCAAGTGCGGTCCGGAGGAGATGGGTCGTGGCGTAATCCAGTCGGTCTGTTGTGGCCATCTCACCGGGTAACTCGTCGCGGCATACGTCCAGCCGATGATAAGCAGCGCTACCGTCACACCAGCGATGATATTCATCCACATGTGGTCACGTGGGGTAATCAGACCAATATCTGGGGCATCGTCATTCACGGCGAGCTGTGCAGTCACCGCCAGATTCGTCACTGTCCGCTTCGTGAAAGTCCAATAAATCATCCAGACCATGCCAAGTAGAAAGCCGATAAACGACCACCACCACGCGAATTGCCCGCCGTACGTGCTGAGTTCGATGGTTTGGCCATTCAGCAAGGTGACAGGAAATTCAAACGGTTTGGCACCTTTTTTTACTGTCACCCACTCCCCAGGACCAACGAGAGTTCCCGTACCGCTCATCGCTAATCCAGGGTGTACATGCCAGTTTCCCGGCTCTTTCCCTAAGAGGACAAGCTTGAACTGGTAGATGCCACCCTTCTCGACGAAGAACGACCCAACCGAAGTCTGATCGTTAATCACGCGATCTTTGAGCACGAACACCGGCCCTGGCACTACCGGCACGAGCGAGGCAATGCTCGGCTCTTCGAGTGTGCGCGGCCACGTCTCCAGTACTTTGACCGTGCCAGTAACCGTGACCGGTTGCCCAACTTCAACTTCTGTAGGCGTAATCGATACGTCGTAGAAAGCTGTCGTCATATTCTTGAGGAAGGGCTGATCGCCAGCTTCCCCATGAGCAAAGACATGAGAGGCACCGCCCACCACGAGAAGAGCCAATGCCATTAGGATTGTTCCAAGTCGCCTAGCCATCACTTGCTCTCCTCCTCGCAGTCGGTTCACTGCGGAACTGTCCGGTCCCTTCAATTTTTCGCAACCGTGGCGGCAGACGTTTGATGCGTCCAGAGCGTTTCGGACCATCAGGCTGCGCAGATCCAGCAGCGCGAGTCCCTGCGTCTTCGCCACTGTTCTTCCGTGCCCGCGGCCACAGCATCACCACCCAATAGCTGGCGAAGCCAATCAGGCCGGAAGTGACCAACGGCGGTCCTATCTCGTCCGGCCCCATCCCGCTATGGGCGTGTGCCACAACTGGCAGGACGAGCATGACTCCGAGAAGAGCGAGACGTCGGCCCCACGCTGACCGCACAGGTGAGGCCGGTCGAATATGAATCAACGTTTTCCTTGCCATGGTATTCTCAAAGCGTCTTGAGGTATCGTCGAATCGGCCATACAGCTAAATAGCGGCCAATGAACTGCCCCACCCAGTAGCCGAAGAACGCCGCCGTCCCACCGAAGGCCAGGGAGACATACTGGGTCTCACCGAGGAAACTCCGCAACGCGCCACGTTCAATAAGCCGCAAGTACTCTGGCGTTTGCGAACGGATGTACGCAATGCCTTGAACGTCTGCCAAGGTCATCACATGGTCCATAAACATCGCGGGTTGAAGGAACGGTGCCAGGGGTACGTAATTGTACGCCCACACCAGAACCGCCCACATGTGTGCGCCGACGAAAGACGTGATGAGGAAGCTTTTGGTCTTCATCAGTGTCCAATCCATGAGAATCCCAGCGCAGACGGTGGAAATCGGCCAGATGAAGTTCATGGGGTAGGCTTCCGCCACATGCCAGTTGAAATAGCGGCCCACCCAGGCCGCCATAAAGAAGCATACCGAAGTATAAGTTGCGCCAGTGGGGAAGCGCCACGCGACCCATTGGATGTACTGCAGGGCCGAGGGGATAATGATCGTGGCAAAGGCGGTAATCACCGGCCACCACTGCGCGTCTTTCCAGTCAGTCCAGAAGTCCCAGTCTCCAGCGAAGAGCTGCTTGGTGATATCCGCCGCCCCAGCCACCACGAAGATCGCAGTGATCCAGAAGACGATATCCCATTTGCGGTCAATCCACTTGTACTGCTTGTTGAGGAGGGCTTTGAGTTCGAGCCGCTTTTGCCGTTCTGCGGCGTCGGTGATATCGGTCACAGTTGTCGTGCCTGCTGCCATGCTCTCTTCCTCTCTGTAGTGAGCCTCGCCTCAGTCCGTCACGGCTTGACGGCTGAAGGAAGAGGTATCTGACGTCGCCGCTTCTTCCGCTTTCTCAATCTCGAACAGGCGGATGATCGTCTCACCCCACACGGCAAACATGCCACTGGCAAGCCAACCATAGACCACGAAAGGCCAGTGAAACGGCACTGAGAAGATCTCTTCGGAAATCCACAGGCTGTGGCCCCATTCGTTAGCGGCCACGGTCATGCATTCCAACACCGCTGCACTAATCAGCAAGAAAAACGACCAGGGGAACCCCTTCTCACGAGCGTACAAAGCGGGGATGCGGAACCGACCATAGATGTAAGTGCCGACCGCTAAGGTCACAGAGAGCGGAAAGAAGAAATAAAACATAGGGATATGCGTAGGAGTCAGCGCGGTGTCACGCACCATCGTCTGATGCCATGAACCATCCCAGTTAGGCCAGAAGCTCGCCATCAAGTAGACCGTCAGGCTGGTAGCGCCAACGAGACTCCAGAGAATGGCGATACGTCGCACTTCTTCGGCACGCTCGCACGGTTGCCCAACCATCGCTCGGCCTGTCCGAATCAACCAGCCGAACCAAATACCAGTGAAGATGCCTAGCGTGATCACCTCACCCCAGAAGAGTGATCGGTAATACCGGGAGAATTCCACGCTTGCCGAGTTGAGGCCAGCCGTGAACATATAAAGGTAATTCCAGAACCACAGAAAAATGTTGGCGGCCATGATGATCGCGCAACTGATGAACAGCGGCTTCCAGCCAACCATCCAGTCGGTCGGTCGAGACGACTGCCCAGCAGTCGAACCACGGCCCTGTTCTCGTGGCGCTTGCCGCATTGCTTGTGCTTGTGCCATACGAATCCCTCCTTAACTTAATCTGTTACTCGGCGAACATTGACTCTACTGAACGATTTTTCCTGCTGCGCGTTCATGCGATAGCGAATCACTGAGATCGCAGTCAATGCGAGCAGGCCTATCACCATTAGCGCTGGTTTTATCATGGCGGTATACCATGCCTCAACCTGAATAGGAAAGGACAGGGTATGCGGAGTTTGCCCGCCTCCTACGTCAACCACCACTTGAGCCACATAGTCGTAGCCTTCCTCGAAGATCATGGTGGAATCGACGACTCCACGTTCGTACATCTGCGCAGGTAGCGACAGCGCGGTCCGTCGGTGCCCAGAGGCATCGGTCGCGACGACTTCAACGGCAATAGGCACTTGCCGTAACTCTCCAGGGGTCACATCAACAACAACAACCGCTTTCCCCGCGCGGGGCACTTCCTCACAGTACTCCTCATCGGGATTGAACTGTGGCTGATACAGTGTGATGTGAAGCAAGGAAACCCCGATTTGTCGTCGACAGGGGTCGTCTGGTCCTCGATCACGATGCGCCCAGGATGGAACAGCCATTGCCACACTTACCATGACGAAAAACGCACTACAAAGCTCAGGGCTCAGCAAGTGCGTCAGAACAAACTTCCACGCCAACTCAACTTTCATTCCAATATCCGAACAGCCTCACAACGTTGCCAGTGCTCTATTTTCTTCAGTCAGAATGGCAACGCCTACGTATCAAACGCTCGCTCAAGACATGCCTATATGTGACTAAACTGCCGTCCCTGTCAAGGGTGAAGGCGTCGCTCGCTTGCTGCCATAGCAGGTCTTTGTCTATACTCTTCTCTGCTCAGAATTGTTCCAAGAGGAAAGGACATAATGTCGAAGATTGCGCTCAACCTCACACACATAGCCGCCGGCCTTCTCCTTATCAATCTGACCGCTCTTTCCGCACATGGACAAGACGCTAAAAAGCTCTACGAGCAAACCTGCGCCATGTGTCACGGCACGAGTGGGAAAGGCGACGGCCCGACAAGCCAGATGCTTCAACCTAAACCGGCAAACCTTGCCGTCGTCATCAAAGATAAGGACGATGCCTACCTCACCAAACTCCTCAAAGGCGGAGGGCCGAGTGTAGGCAAATCACCGTTCATGCCGTCGTATCAGGGCACGCTCAGCGATGCACAGATTCAGAGCGTGATTCAGTACGTGCGGGGATTCAGCGGCCAGTAAAGGCAATCCCACCGGCGATGACAGGGTGCCGAGATCACGTTCAAGACCGTTCTCGGCAGCATCTGAAGCGCACGAGACTAAATCTCCTTTTTGCTCAAGAGGCTCGCGATATGTTCCGCTTGGCGAATCGCCAGCGTCACGATCGTCAGCGTCGGGTTCGAGGCTCCGCCTGTGGTAAATTGGCTGCCATCTGAAATGAACAGATTCGAGATATCGTGCGTCTGCCCCCACGTGTTGACCACACCATCCTTGGGCTTCTCGCTCATGCGATTGGTCCCAAGATTGTGCGTCGAGGGGTACGGCGGCGTTTCCACGACTTTTGTGGCACCGACAGCTTGATACACCGCCGACCCTTGTTTGAAGGCATGGGTACGCATGGCGATGTCGTT
>SYOC01000226.1 GCA_005804965.1 Pseudomonadota bacterium | reverse complement strand
TCACCGGGAACGGCATCGGCGCACCACCATAGGAGAGGTTCCGGAGGCTCGATAAGTCGAACGAAGGGAATTCCGGATGGTCGATCAACTGCTTCATCATGGTCGGCACCACAAAAGCGTGCGAGACCTTTTCCTTGTGTACGGCTTCCAGCCATTCTTTGGTGTCGAACTGGCGAAGAATGACGATTTTCCGACCCGCCCAAATTGCGGTCATGATGTTAGCGGTCCCGGCGATGTGGTAGAGCGGCGCACACAGCAGCGAAGTCCCACGGTCCGAGCCGTCCGCCATTTCCACCGTGCCGACGACGTAGCTCGTGAAGTCGCCGTAGGTCAACATGACGCCTTTGGGCAACGAGGTGGTGCCGCTCGTGTACATCAGGATCGTCACATCGCTCTCATCGACTTCCGCATCTTCGACATCCGGTGATCCTTGGGTAATCAGGTCACCGTGATAGAGCAGACCCGGTTGTTTGCTGTCCATCGAGACATAATGCTTGACGCTGGTGAACTGCGGCTGGAGCTGCTTGATCGAGTCGATGTAGCGGTCGCCAGTCGCCAAGAGTTTGACGTTGGCAGCAGTGACCATGTATTCAAGCTCAGGTAGCTTGGCACGGTAGTTCAAGGGCACGAACGTGGCACCCAAGGTTGCGGTCGCATAATAGGTCTCGACGAACTGATTACAGTTGGTGTGGATCGCGGCCACACGGTCGCCGGGCTGGACGCCGAGTTCGCGAAAACTGCTGGCTAAACGCCGGACGCGATCAAGCGCGTCTCCATAGGTCAAGCGTGTTCCCTCAAAGACGAGGATCTCTTGCTCCGGAAACATCATGCTGGGAATACTCAGAAAATTCGCAGTGTTCATCCTGACTCCTTAAATAAGCGAAAAAAGACGCCTCTCCAGCGCTAGTCCCTCGGCAAGGCTAAGATCTCCCCCAAGGCGGATCGCCCGTTTCGCCAGGGAAACGATTCGTGGATCGTGCTCGGCAAGTGTGTATGCCAGAGCTTTAGCCTCCGTCAAGAGGGTCTCCCGGGGAACAACCCGGTTGACTAAGCCGATGCGCACGGCCTCGTGCGCCGCGACCTGTTTCCCGGTCAGCACCATGTCTAGCGCACGCCCCACACCAATAGCACGCGGCGCGGTTTGCGTACCAACCACACCGGGAATCATCCCCAATCCGCTTTCTGGCAAAAAGAAAACCGCGTCTTCGGCAGCAATACACACGTCGCACAGCAGTGCCATTTCCATGCCGCCGCCCACCGTGTAGCCATGCACGGCAGCAATCGTCGGTTGCGGCAAGCGCACGAGGGTGCCCCACACATCGCGCCGCCAGCGAATCTCACGCGCCCCGACAGGCGACGGTGCCGAGCCGAATTCTGAGACATCGCCGCCGGTTGAGAAAGCCGGACCTTCGCCGCGCAGGATCATGACCCGCACTTCCGGGTCGTCGCGTACGGCCAGCAAAATTTCGTAGAGATCGTCGCGCATCGCCACGTTGTAGGCATTCAACCTGTCTGGGCGGTTCAACGAGACAATGGCAATCGCGGCTTCTTTTTCGTACAGCACAGCAGGCAGCGTCATGGCAAAATAGCGTAAGGCGGAATGCCAAAGACGTAAAGAGCGGAAACCGCCTCTACGAGTGCGCCCACCTTGCTGCACCAGTCGCTCCGGCATAGTGTCAGCACCGTTTCATCCCAGAAGCGAGGAGTACGTGGATGGCAGGTTTTGATTACGATTTGTTTGTCATCGGAGCAGGGTCAGGCGGCGTGCGTGCGGCCCGCTTTGCTGCAAATTTTGGTGCGCGTGTCGCCGTGGCCGAGGAGCGTTACCTCGGCGGTACCTGCGTCAACGTCGGTTGCATACCCAAGAAACTGCTGGTCTATGCCTCCCACGTCGCTGAAGAAATCGCCGATGCGCGTGCGTATGGCTGGACCACCGAACCGCCGCGCTTCGACTGGCCGACGCTCATTCGTAATAAAGATAAAGAGATTACTCGTCTCAACGGTATCTACGAGCAATTGCTGCGCAATGCAGGAGTAGAGATTATTACTGAACGCGCTCTCGTGACCGGTCCACAGACGGTCTCTATCGCAGGACGTACCCTACGCGCTGAGCGGATTCTGGTTGCTACAGGTGGCTGGCCACAAGTCCCGCTGATTCCTGGCCGTGAATACGCCATTACCTCAAATGAAGCCTTTCATCTTGAACAGTTGCCGCCGCGCATTGTCATTGTTGGCGGTGGCTATATCGCCGTCGAGTTTGCTGGCATCTTCCATGGCCTCGGAGTCGAGACGACGCTTGTGCATCGTGGCGAGGTCTTTCTGCGTGGGTTCGATCAAGATCTGCGTGTCGCACTAGCGCGAGAAATGACCCGTGAAGGCGTCCGACTGCAATTCGGCGTTACGGTTACCGCCATTACCCGCACTGCCGACGGGCTGGTCCTGACGCTTTCTAGCGGTGAAACGCTGACAGCAGACCTCGTCATGTACGCCACCGGACGGGTGCCGAACACGACCGGCTTGGGACTTCACGAAGCAGGAGTCGCACTCGATGCGCAGGGTGCAGTCATTGTGAACGACCACTATCAGACCAGCGTTCCATCAATCTATGCCATCGGCGATGTCACGAATCGCGTGAATCTGACGCCGGTCGCGCTGGCCGAAGCCATGGCCTTTACACGCCAAGTGTACGGAGGCATGGACGCATCAGTAGATTACGAGGCGATTCCGACGGCGGTGTTCAGCAACCCCAACCTTGGCACCGTCGGTCCCACAGAGGAAGACGCGCGTAAGCGCTACGGTGATATTGTCGTGTTCAAGTCCAACTTCACGCCACTCAAACACACGCTGACTGGCCGGGGAGAAAAGACGCTGATGAAGCTGCTGGTTGATCGTGCCAGCGATCGCGTCGTTGCCGCGCATATGCTCGGACCCGACGCCGGAGAAATCATCCAAGGCATTGCTATCGCGATCCGCGCTGGTGCGACCAAGGCGCAATTCGACTCGACCATCGGTATTCATCCGACCGCCGCTGAAGAATTCGTCACCATGCGTACGCCGGTTGAGCCGTCCTGACCGGTACGGCATCTCCTTACTCCAAAGCCTTGGACCACACAACCTTGCCTCCAATGATCGTCTTAGCAACTTGCATGGTACCAATGTCTTGTGGAGGAATCCGCAAGACCTCGCCGTCAAGAATCACAAGGTCAGCCGCAAACCCGGGGGCGATCCGACCTTTGGTGGTCTCTTCAAACCCCACCCAAGCTCCGGCGGTGGTAAAGAGCGCAAGTGCAGATGAGAGATCCAGGGCTTCTTCCGGATTTAGGCTGGCCCCACTGCTGGCGCGACGCGTCATCGCCGCTTGGATGCCGAGCAGGGGAGCTAGCGGAGCAATGGGACAGTCCGAACTGCCAGCGACATGAATGCCGCAGTCGAGGAAGCTTTTCGTGCGATAGAGCCAGGGATGCAAGTCCTGTGGCACTTCCGCCGCATATTTCTCGCCATAAAAGTGCAGAAATCCCGGCTGCGTCACTACGATACTGCCGGTGTCTCGCAAGATGTCGAGAAACGGCGGCGGGCAGATGGAGCAATGTTCGAGGCGATGGCGCGGGTCCGGGCGTGGCCAGCGTTGGACGGCGCGAGCAATGCCATCTAAAGCGATACACACTGGAGCTTCTTCTACAGCATGAACCGCTACTTGAAAGCCGTGGCGATGGACTCGTTCAATCATCTCCGCCAGCTCTTCGGGAGACGGTGAGAGCAGGCCACGGCTTTCGTGGACCATGATCTTAATGCTACCCAGTCTGACCCAGTCGTCGCCAGAGAACGGCGACAACGACGCTTCAAGCACCTGCGAGAAGGCGTTGATCCCGATCATGACCGTGGCGCGGGATGCCACCATGCTCTCGGAGTGAAAACGTTGGAACAACGCCAAGTCTTCAAGTGTGTTGCCGGCACTGGCATCGTGGAACGAGGTGACCCCCTGATGGAGGAGTTCCTGACCAACGCGGCGGACACCATCCTCTAAAGCATCTGCACTGAGCTGCGGCACGGCGGTGCGCAAGAATGGCTCCATCTCGAATAAGACGCCCTCGGAAAAAGCGCTGTCGTGCTCGATCCCGGCCAGCTCGAGTGCGCGGCTGTTCAACACGGCCGCATGTCCGGTGCGATGCCGCAGTAAGATCGGTCGCTCGCGGGTGACAGCGTCGAGGTCATGTTTGGTCGGATGACGTTTTTCCGCCAGCAAGAATTCGTCGTAGCCATAGCCGCGTACCCATGCGTTTGCGGAAGCCCGCGTGAGTTGCTGCTGCAAGGCGAGTTGTAACTCGGGAATAGAGCGAGCCGTACTGGCATCAGCACCGCTATAGCGGCTGGCCCAGGATAAAAGATGCAGATGTGGGTCGATGAATCCAGGAAGCACGGTCTGACCGACGCAGGAAAGCCGCTCGGTATGGGAAGAGAGGAAAGGTTGCAGTTCGCTTACGGAGCCGACGGCGAGAATTTTGCCATCGGCGATGGCGACAGCTTCTGCCTGAGGATGATATGGGTCGAGGGTAAGGATATGGCCGCCGTACAGAAAAAGATCGGCGGTGACAGAGGAAGACATGAGAACAAAAAACATAGGGGCGAGATGACCTCGCCCCTACAAAGCTAAAAGCTGAAAGCTAAGAGCTAAAAGCTGTTAGTCCGACGACGGCAGCGGTTTGGCTTCCTTAAGCTGCATGTTTTTCTCACAGCAGTTGAGGTCGCCATTGCCAGCTTTGTTGCACAGCACTTCCGTGCCACAGTCTTCGCAGAAATAGCGTTTTCCGAGTTGCGCCATAGGTCCCTCCTGTACAGGTTCAACGGTTCTCCGCCGTTCGCTCTCGCGGGAACGGGAGAGTCGTCAACTCCGCTATCATGGGCGTCCCTTGTCTGTCAATGCGGAGTTGGGTCCCAGAAGCCCATTGTTCGCGGCGCACATAGCCCAAGGCAATTGGCGACTGCAAACGCGGCGAATAGGCCACGCTGGTAATCCATCCGACCTCGCCAACTTCGCCAACCTCGTTCATACCATGCCGCAACTTCTCTCCAAGCTCGGGAAGTTCACTGCCGTGCATGATCAAGCCGCAGAGTTTGCGGTTCACCTGTCCACGCGCAGTCACGCGCTCGACCACTTCTTGGCCGAGGTAGCATCCTTTCTTAAAGCTAATGGCCTGCTCGAACCCCACCTCAAGCACGATGCGCCCTTCATCCATGTCGAGTCCGTACCAAGGGACGCCGGCTTCAATGCGCAGGACGTTGAGAGCCGCATGACCAACAGGTTGCAAGCCTAAAGGTGCTCCAATCGCAAGCAAGTGCTGCCATACCGAAGCCGCTTGTGGCGCGGGCACAAGGAGGTCGTAGCCTTCTTCTCCGGTGTCACTTACACGAATCACACGGACCGGCGTGTTGGCGATCGTCACCTCGCCATGAGAGAATTCTTTCGCGAGAGCCACCGACCCGGCAGCTGCGTTGAGCACTTGTGTCGCTAACGGCCCTTGCAAGCTGAGGGTGGTGTACGTGAGTCCAAGGTCTTCCATCTCCACGTCGTCAGCAATAATGAAACGCTCCAAAGTCGCCATGAACTTCTCGGCGATGCGGGCATCGACATCGAGCAGAAAGCAGGTCTCCAAGGCGTACACGCGCAGATCAGCGACAATGCGCCCTTGCTCCGTCAGCAACGTGGCTGCGCAGCCGTTGCCGGGTTTCAAGGTTTTGACATCATTGGAGATCATGCCTTGGAGGAAGCCGACACGATCTTCCCCAGTCATGCGCACCTGCGAACGAAACGAGAGGTCAATTAGCCCGGCACGTTCGCGCACTGCGCGATACTCGTCGTCAGGAGTCGTGAAACGTTCCGGCAACTCGACGCCTCGGTCCTCGACCAAGACAGCACCATGCGTCGCATACCATGCTGCGAGTGGGGTTTGCATGTTACACCGCGACGAGAATATCGTCGCCTTCGACTTTCACCGTAAATTTTTCCAAAGCGACATCGGTATCGTCGCGATTGACGCCAGTATCGACATCAAACTCCCAGCCATGCCACGGGCAGGTGACGACACGTCCTTCACATTCGCCTTCGCTAATCGGCCCGCCTTGATGCGGACACACGTCATCAATGGCATGCACCGTTCCTTCGATATTAAAGAGTGCGATCTTTCTTTCGCCAACTTCTACACACTTGCCTTGTCCTGCGGGAATGTCACTCAGTTGCGCCACTTTCACAAAATCGGCCATGTCGTCCTCCTACAAACGAAATAGAGGCGAATCTAAGCAAATTCCCCCTTCAGCCGCAAGGTTGTCAGTACCGGCCAAGCACTGCGGGCGAGTTGACAAGGGGCATCGCAGGCGGCTATCGTCTGCACCATTCTGAACGGGAAAGGAGATCGCAACATGAATGAGCAAGCGAAAAAATCGGCGTTGCTAATGATCCCGTATGGGCTGCAAGTGCTGGGCGCGAAAGATGGTGAGAAAATGACCCTGGCCACGGTCAACTGGACCACCCAGGCTTCCTTTAAGCCCCCACTGGTCGTGGTGGGCGTGAAGGGCGATTCTGGCGCACACGGCATGGTCAAGAATTCTCAAAAATTCACCATGAGCTTTCTTGGCACCGGGCAAAAGGGTCATGCCTTCGCCTTCTTCAAACATGTCGAACCGGAAGGCGGCAAGATGGGCGGCTTCGACTATACCACCGGTCCGAACACCGGCTGTCCGATCATCAGCGACGCACCGGCGTGGGTGGAATGCAAAGTCGTGGGCTTCTACGAGCACGGCGACCACACTGTCGTGGTCGGTGAAGTGATTGAGGGCGGATTGCGTGACGACGTGGCGAAAACCGTCGCGGAAAACCCCAAGGCAGACGTTGAAGCGCTGACGTTGAAAGACATCGGCGCGAAATACGGAGGCTAGGCAGCGAGGTAGGGGCGAGGTCACCTCGCCCCTACGGGATCTGGCGCATTCAGGCCCGCACTTCCACCACCCACCCGTGCGGATCGGGTTTCAGTCCGCGCTGGATATCAGAGATTTCGTCGAACAGCCGTTGCGCCAGCGGGCCGACTTTGCCGTTGCCGACTTGGATATGCTCCCCTTTGTACACGAGGTGGCTGACCGGTGAGATCACCGCCGCTGTACCCGTCCCAAAGACTTCACTGAGCCGACCGTTACCGGCAGCAGTAATCACTTCATCCACAGCAACCTGCCGCTCGGAGACTGGAATGTTCCAGTCGCGTGCCAATTGCAGCACGGTGGCGCGCGTCACTCCGTCAAGAATACTGCCGCTCAGCGAAGGCGTCACCAGCGTGCCGTCGAGCATGAAGGCAATGTTCATCGAGCCAACTTCTTCGACATACTTCCGCTCAACGCCGTCGAGGTACAGCACTTGCGCACAGCCGTGGTGATGCGCTTCTTCACCTGCGGCTAAACTCGCCGCATAGTTACCGCCGGTCTTGGCTGCGCCGGTCCCGCCTTTCACCGCCCGCACATATTTGTCTTCGACTAAAATTTTGACGGGATTGAACCCCTCGGCATAATACGCCCCTACTGGTGAGAGAATGATGAAAAATAGGTACGACTTAGCGGGACGCACGCCGAGAAACGCCTCAGTGGCGATCATGGCCGGACGGATGTAGAGCGAAGTTCCCGGCGAGTGCGGTACCCAGCTTTTGTCGGTAGCGACCAAGGCTTTGACTGCATCGAGAAACATCTCTTCTTCAACCGGCGGCATACACATGCGCTCGGCAGAGCGATTGAACCGCGTCGCGTTCTTATCCGGACGGAAGAGCAACGCCGAATCTCGCGGCGAACGATAGGCTTTCAGCCCCTCAAAAATCTCCTGGCTATAATGCAGCACCGCCGCAGAAGGGTCCAGAGTAATCGGACCGTAGGGTACCACGCGAGGATTCGTCCACCCTTGGTCGGCCACGCCGTCCATCAGAAACATGTGGTCGGTGAAAATGCGACCGAAAAACAGTTCGTCATCGTGCGGCTTCGGTTTCGGCTTGTCGGTCAAAGTGACCGCAATGGTGGATTTCATAGCGCCCTTTCTCCTCGCGGGAAGTATTAAGAGGTCGCTGAGTGTACCAAACCGAAGCGGAAGAAACAGCCCCTTTTGGGGGGAAATCATGTCCAACGCAAACGCACAGCCCTTGCATGCCCTTCTTCTCTCCAGCTAAAGAGCAGGAAACGAAAAGGAGGATTGTCTATGAGTCTGCGACTACGTCAAATCGTGCTGATTGCCAACAAGCTGGCCCCGGTGGTGGATGATGTCCGCGAGGTGTTTGGCTTGGAGGTGGCCTTCCGTGACCCTGCCGTGGCCACATTCGGGCTGGAGAACGCTGTGTTTCCAGTGGGGAATCAATTTCTCGAAGTCGTCGCCCCTACACGCGAAGGCACGGCTGGCGGGCGTTATCTTGACCGGCGCAAGGGCGATGGCGGCTACATGGTCATTCTTCAAGCTGATGACCAAGCCCCTTACAAACGTCGCGCAGCCGAGCTGAACATCCGTAAAGCTATGGAACACGAAGAGCCGGAGTTCAACATCATGCAACTCCACCCGCGTGACACCGGCGGCTGTCTGCTCGAAATCGACCAACAGCTCGGCGGCAATCCGTCCGAGGACTGGATGCCCGCCGGTCCCGACTGGCGCTCGAAAGTCCGCACTGAGGTAGTGCGTAGCTTTGCCGCCGCCGAACTACAGGCTCCCGATCAAGCCGGGCTCGCCGACCGTTGGGGACAAATTTTAGAGCTGCCAGTGAAGGCGACTGCCGAAGGGCAGCCGAGCTTGCAGGTGGCGAATGCCGATGTGCGTTTTGTTGCGGATCAAGATGGACGCGGCGAAGGACTCGGCGGCGTGGATCTCGTAGTTGCGGATCGCGAACGTCTACTCGCCGCTGCCCAAAGGCGCGGCCTGTCTGTTGATGGCGATTGCGTCGAGCTGTGCGGCGTGCGGTTTCGGCTGGTAGGGTAAAAAGAATGCGGGGCATGGCAGACCGTGCCCCCCCTGTTCTCAGCTTACTCGACGGTCTTAATCCGTGGCACTCGCCAGCGTTCGAGGAATCCTGGGTCGGCGCTCTCGGTGGCCTTGAGACTCTCGACATGCGCCGCAATGTCATCGTAGAGTCGGACGACATCAACGCCGAGATGAGTCGGACGGTATTCCTCAATCTTCATCAAGCCCTGCGTCAGTAAGTTGATCGCGCCTTGGCGGTTGCGGCGATTGAAACGGAGATGCAGACCGGTGGCGAAACGGATCAGACTTTCGTAGAAGGTTTTGTCCGCTTCTTCCGTCGCGGTTTGCCACATCCCTTCGAGAATCTCGTGACTCTCGAAATACGCGCGGCGATTAAATAACGAGATTGCCTCTTTGAGTTTGTCGTGCATACCACAATATCCATCTGCGCAGGTTCCGGCATTATAACGGTTCGTCCGCACCCAGAAAGCTAGGTCAGCACATGACGCCTCTCCCTCCGTCACAGCCATCGGTGTCGTTCTCGCAAGCCTTTCGTTACTGGTTCAAGCTGGGATTCATTAACTTCGGCGGGCCAGCGGGACAGATCGCCTTGATGCATCGCGACTTGGTCGAGCAGCGCCGCTGGATTTCCGAAGAGCGGTTTCTGCATGCGCTGAATTACT
>SYOC01000225.1 GCA_005804965.1 Pseudomonadota bacterium | reverse complement strand
CTTGTTGGCGCTGGATCAGATACTGGATTTGCTTCTATAGAGCGCCGCGCTAGAGAAGAAGAAATAAGGAAAAAGAAATCCGTGGTGATTCCGGTGGTGCTTCCTGGTTCAGACCTCGATTTTCTTTCTCCGTGGAGAGGAGTGAATCCCATTGGAGCCAAAACGATAGATGATGAGGATGTTCTCGATCAGCTCGAATGGGGTATCACGGGAAAAAAGCCGGACAGGAAGATTCCCAGACCTTTCGACCCAAGAAGGACGGGGCGGGTATTCGACCTGGAGGAATAGAGGGAATTTATAAACTTGCGATTCCGCCCTTGCCCTTGGCCAGAAAAACCACGACACTCAGGGGCGGCGCTTTTGTTGCTGCGCCGAGGAGGTATAGCGATGCAACGCAGCTTCCGCACCCTGCGAGTCAGTGAAGTCATGGTCGATTCTCCGGTCACGGTCGGTTCCGGGGATTCCCTTCAACACGCCCTCAGTTTGTTGGAGAAGCATGGCATCCATGAGCTACCGGTTCTGGAGCATGGCCGGCTGGTCGGCATCGTGACTGACGGTGATCTCAAATTCTTTACTCCTGCGTATCAACTGTTCCGTGATCAAGAAGAGCTGCGCCAGGCACTGCGAGAATTCACTGTCGCTGAAGCCATGACGGTCGAGCCGGTGAGCATTGCTCCTCAGGCGACCATGCTCGAAGCGATTGAGCTGATGTATCAACGCAGCCTGGGTGCTTTGCTGGTGACTGACGATGAGCGACTCCTCGGCCTGCTCTCCGTCAGCGATGTATTGCGCTTGATCATCGAGCAGGCTGAATGACTGACCCATGCTCACTTCCGACCTGCTGCTGACCCGCAACGAAGGGCCGTATCTCTACCCGCGCTACATCAAAACTGACGCCGCACGCTTTCAGCAGATGGCAGAGGAATTGATCGCCCTTTTCACCGAACACGAAGGGAAAACACGGCGGGAGCTGACCGATGCGCTGAATCGCTATGCTGAGGACAGTACCGACTACCGCATTCAGCGCGGTTTCGCCAAACTCTTGAGCGATGATCGTTGCGAGTTCACCGAGCGCACGATTGCCCCCTCAGCGGAAATCCGCCAAAAATTGTTCGCTCTCGCACGGGAAAATCATCCAGTGGTGCTGCATCCTGATCTCATTCATCCCGTGACCAAGGATGAGCTACTCGCCGAAGTGGCACGAGAATATAAGACGGAGCCTGAGCAGATTGCCTGGGCACTCTATGCTGACCTCAGCGAGAATCACATCCTCACGAGGTTCGATGCTCCAACCACGGACTGGCTCCTTCAGCGCTACAACGTCGCGTTGGCCCAGGCGCTTCTTTATCGCTGCCTTCAGATGAAGCTGTCGGTGTTCCGCAACATCCCGAGTCGCTACAAGCAGCTCTTCAAGTTCATCAAGTTCTACCAACTCATGCACACCATTCAGGGCGACCTCGACAGCGGCTATGAGATTCTGCTCGACGGTCCGGTCAGTATGTTCCGCATGTCGCAGAAATACGGCTTGCAACTGGCGGTTTTTCTGCCGGCGCTGTTGCTGTGTACGCGCTGGAAGATGGAAGCAGAAATTGTCAGGCCTGATGGGTCGCGGCGCTTTTTTCCGCTGGACGAAAGCTCTGCGCTGGTGTCGCACTATCGCGACAGCACCATGTACGACTCTCTCTTGGAGCGCACCTTTGCTGAACGTTTCGCCGAGATCGATAGCGGCTGGGAGATCGAGCGCGAGGTGGCGATCATCAATCTGAAAGAGACGGTCTTTATCCCTGACTTTGCCTTTCGGCATCAAGATGGTCGCACCGCATTGTTGGAGATCGTGGGTTTCTGGCGGCCCGATTATCTAGAAAAGAAGATCAGTAAGCTCAAGCGCTCGGAACGGACAGATCTGGTGGTGGCAGTCTCGGCTGACCTGAACGTAGGGGAAGAGGACTTCAAGGACGTGCCCGGCAGTGTGTTCTTCTTCAAGAAGCGCATCAACCCACAAGAAGTCATCGCACGATTGGAGCAGGTCGGGCAGGATGCGACGCAGGAGTCCTGAGTAACGAGTGCTGAGTCCTGAGTAATGAGGCAATGGATGACGAGAAGCTCGACTCTCATCCGTCAGCTTGACGCCGCGAAATCCGCTCACTAGAGTACCCTGCACATCCGAAACTTGCCCGGGCGTGCTCGGTAGCAAGAACGAAAGAGGAGGCTCTATGCCGGGACGCGGCTTAGAAGGTTTTCGCGTGGTCGAATGCGGTGATATGGTTGCCGCTTCGTATGCGACCAAACTCATGGCAGACATGGGTGCTGAGGTCATTAAGATTGAATCCCCCACCGGTGGCGACTCCGCTCGTCAGCGTGGCCCTTTTCCCGGGAAGATTCCCCATCCTGAAAAAAGTGGATTATTTCTCTACCTGAATACCAACAAGCGCGGTGTCACGCTCGATACCGAGCAAACTCGTGGGCGCGAGATTTTTCATAAGCTGGTGGGTCAAGCTGATCTGCTCGTGCATAACGTTCATCCCACAGCCATGGCGGCCATGGGCTTGGATTATGCCGAGCTGGCGGCGTTGAATCCTGGCTTGATTATGACCTCGATTACTCCGTTCGGACTCAAGGGCCCGCACAGCCACTATCAGGCGACGGATTTGACGCTCTGGAACGCTGGTGGATTATGCTACTTGAACGGTGGCGGTCCGGGGAGCGAAGATCTCCCGCCGCTCAGAGCCTTCGGCCAGCAGGCTGGGTTCCAGGCTGGCATTCATGCCGCAGTGGCAGCGCTAGGCGCACTCTTTGCCCGCATGACGAACGGTGTTGGGCAACACATCGACTTCTCCATTCAGGAAACCTTGATGGCGATCTCGGAATTTGCTGGCATCATGCCCTCGTATGCGAATCAGGTGGTCGTGCGCTTTACCGGCAATAAAGCCATTCGCCCACTGGACATTATGGAATGCAAAGATGGCTGGATTTACCTGTGTTGTGTCGAAGAACACCAGTGGAAAGGGTTCGTAGACATCATGGGCAATCCAGAGTGGGCGGACGAGGAATTGTTCGATACGCGCCTGCATCGCGCCGAGAACTGGGACGCGCTGCAAGTGTTGATGGAGCCGTGGGTAAAAGAGCAGACTGTGGAGGAGTTGTACCATAAGGCGCAGGCGCGGCGGATTCCTTTTGCGCCAGTCTCGACGATGGGCGACCTCCTCGATTCCGAACACCTCAAAGCCCGTGGTTTCTTCGCTGAGATTGCCCACCCCGAAGCAGGGACGTTGTCCTATCCCACCGCGCCGTACAAGTTGTCTGCCGTGCCCTGGACCTTGCGACGCCCGGCTCCATGCTTGGGGCAGCATAACGCTGAGGTCTACGGTGCACTTGGCATCGGGGCGGCAGAAATGGCGCAATTGCAACAGCAGAGGATCATCTAGAGCACGAGGAAAAAGGTTATGAACAAAGCTCCACTCGACGGTATTAGAGTCGCGGATTTTTGCTGGGCGTGGGCGGGACCCTACGGTGCTCTGCAATTGGCGCATTTAGGCGCGGAGGTGATTCGTATTGAGAGCACGACGCGCATGTGCCCCTCGCGTTTGATCCCTCCTTGGGCAGACAACATTCAGCAAGGCTACAACCGCTCTGGCTATTTCAATCAGTACAACCAGGGCAAGCGGTCGCTCACCCTCAATCTGAAAACTGCGGAAGGGCTTGATCTAGCCAAAAAGCTGGTGGCGAAGAGCGATATCGTGATCGAAAATTTCGCGGCAGGGATCATGGACAAAATGGGCTTGGGGTATGAGGTACTGCGAGCGATCAAGCCCGACATCATTATGGCCGCGCTGTCCGGCTACGGCGCAACTGGTCCGGAAAGCAGCTACGTGTCCTACGGTCCGCCGCAAGTGGCGCTGAGCGGCATGTCGTCTTTGACTGGCTACGATGACGGCGTCCCGCGCCAAGCTGGGTTCTCCTATGGCGACCCGAATGGCGGGGTGCATGGCGCTTATGCGATCCTGTGCGCATTGTTGCATCGGGCGAAGACCGGCGAAGGCCAATACATCGACCTCTCGCAGCGTGAAGCCTGCGCCATGCTGTTGCCGGAAGGGATCATGGAGTATGTCATGAACAAAACCCAACCGCCACGCAACGGCAACCGCGACCCGTACATGGCTCCGCACGGTGTGTTTCGTTGCCAGGGCGACGACCGTTGGGTGAGCATTGTGGTGCGTGACGATGCCGAGTGGCAGCGACTGTGTGCGGTGATGGGCAAGCCAGAACTGGCGAGCAATGCGCAGTTCGCAACCCTGGCTGCACGCAAAGAAAACGAAGATGCGCTAGAAGCGACAGTGACAGCGTGGACGCGAGGCCGTTCTGCCGAAGAGGCAACACAGCAACTGCAACAGGCTGGGATTCCTTCCTATCCATCGCTCGATGGGCGCGATTTGTTGGCGAACCCCCAAGCCGCAGCGCGCGAGTTCTTTGTCGAGTTTGAACATCCAGAAGTCGGGAAGCGTCGTCATTTAGGGATTCCCTGGCGCATGTCCGAGACGCCCTGCACTGTGCAACGCCCGGCACCGATGCTCGGTGAAGCCACCGAGTATGTCTTGGAGCAGATCGTTGGTTTGTCCCATGCCGAAGTCGTTGCACTACGCGAGAAAAACGTGCTGGTGTAGTTCTTGTGTGGGTGTAGAGGAGCACAGGTATCATGGCAGAGACCGTTCACGAGAATGGGCGAGGACTCAAAGTCGGTATCGTCGGCGGGTCGATTGCTGGCTGCATGACGGCAATCGAGCTGGTCCGCCTAGGCTGCGACGTGACCTTGTTCGAGCGCACCGGTGAAGAACTCAAGGATCGCGGTGCTGGCATTGGCGTCCCGTCTTCGGTGATCGACACCTTCATCAAGCGTGACCTCGTCGATGCTGACATTCCTTATTTCTCCGGGCATTCATTTATGCGCATCTGGCGTACGGACCAGCACCAGCCCTATGGCTATCTGGCGTGGGATCAGCCGTCCAACCTTGCGCTGCTGAATTGGGGTGGATTGTATCGCAATCTGCGCAAACGAGTGCCGAACCACGTCTACCGCACCGGGCATCGTGTCACTGCTTTACAGGAACAGACGAACGGACGAGTCGAGGTGACGCTGAGCGATGGCTCTCGTCAGGAATTTGACCTCGTGGTCTGTGCCGACGGCTACGCCTCGCTGGGGCGGCGGACGTTGTTTCCTGACGTGGCTATTCGTTATGCCGGGTACGTGCTGTGGCGCGGGTTCCTCATGGAGCATGAAATGTCCGAGTCGCAACCATTGGAGAGTGGGGTGCGTTGCCTCGGCTATCCCGGTGGCCACGGCATCTTTTATTTCGTACCGGGGCCGGGTGATTCGATTGCTTTCGGGAAGCGACTCATTAACTGGGGCATGTACGTGCCCGTGCCCGAACCTGAGCTGGCAGCGTTTCTTACCGACAAAGAAGGGAACGTGCGTGAAGGGTCGCTGTCGCCAGGCTCCATGCCGCTTGCTACCGAACGGGCCCTCAAGCAAAAGGCGCATGAACGCATCCCCGGCTATTACGCCGAAGTTGTGGAAAAGAGCCCGGATACCTTCGCCTACGCGATTTACGACTGCGAAGTCCCGGCCTATCGCAAGGGGCGGATCTGCTTAGTAGGAGATGCCGGTGCCTTTGCCCGCCCGCACAGCGCCGCAGGTGCCTTGAAAGGTATCAACGACGCCACCGCCTTGAGCGAAGCCCTGAAAGCGCATTCCTCAGTAGACGAAGCGCTGGCACAGTGGAGCGCTGTGCAAACCGAGACCGACAACAATCTCGTGCGTTTCGGCAACCAGCTCGGGCGAGCGTTGGTCCGCGAAATTCCCGACTGGTCGAAGATGGATGCCACCAGCATGGAAAAGTGGTTCACCTCCATCGTGACCATTCAGAGCGAATTCTTCGGCAGCAAAGAGCAGAAGAGTTGACCCTTCGCTTCCGCTCTTCTCGCTTCCTCCATTCTCTATCTCCCCTCTCTGTCCGTGCGGCCCCACCTAAAGGAGGGGAATAATCTCTCCCGCTGGCGAATTGTCTAGCGCGAGGGAAAGCGCGTAGGATACGAACCTACGGATCTTCGCCGGCCCTAGGAGGGAAAGGAGGAGCAGGTCAGCATTCAGGCGCAGAATCTTGGCCCAAACGTGTCGTTGTCGAGACAATCTTGATGGCGAGTAACCACCCACCACACTTATTGCTGTTGGT